>NZ_JBSGBK010000046.1:0-62919 GCF_053601215.1 Amycolatopsis sp. NPDC004772 | reverse complement strand
CCGCCCGCCTAAATGCCCCCCCTCCCGGGGGTTGTTGTTTTTTGATATGGGGTTTTCCAACCCGCCTTACCACTCACGACCAGCCGGGCGAGGGTGAACGCGCAACCTTCGCGGGGGTTGCCACGTCGGTAAGGTCACCGGAGATGTCCCTGGGGGATGGGGTCTGGGACGCGAAGTCCCAGAGGGGACGGCAACGACATGCCAGGGGAAGACCCCGGCCTGCGGGTGGGCGTGCTCGGCCCGCTGCGGGCCTGGCGCGGGACGGCCGAAATCGGCCTCGGCCCCGCCCGTCAGCGCGCCATCTTCGCGGTGCTCGCCGTCAACGCCGGCCGGCCCGTCCCCCGCGCCGAACTGATCGCCGGCGTCTGGGGCGATTCCGCGCCCGCGAGCGTCGAAGGCAGCGTCCACACCTACGTCTCCGGGCTGCGCCGGGCCATCGAACCGGACCGTTCGCGCTGGTCGGCGGCCAGCGTGCTGGTCTCGGATCCCGCCGGGTACTCCCTGGTCCTCGACGAGGACGCGCTCGACGCGGCCCTGTTCGAGCGGCACCGCGAACGCGCGCAGCGGCACCTCGAGCAGGGCGATCCGCGGGCCGCCGTCACCGAACTCGACGACGCTCTCGCGCTCTGGCAGGGCGAGGCGCTCTCCGGTGTCCCCGGCGGGTTCGCCGAACGGCACCGCGAATACCTCGCCGAACTGCGGCTGGACACCCTCGAACGCCGCGCCGAAGCCGTGCTGGCGCTCGGCGGGCACCTCGATCTCGCGCCGGAGCTGGCGGTGCTGGCCGGCGAACACCCCCTGCGGGAATCGCTGCGGGAGTCGCTGATGCTCGCCCTCTACCGCAGCGGGCGGCCCGCCGACGCCCTCGACGTCTTCCGCGACGCCCGCGCCACGCTCGTCGCGGAACTCGGCGTCGAACCCGGCCCCGCGCTGCAACGGCTCCAGCGGCAGATCCTCGCCCAGGACCCGGCCCTCGACGCGCCCGTGGCGCCGGTCGTCGTCACCGGGCACCGGCTGTTCGGCCGGGAAGCCGAAACGGCCCGGCTCGCGGAGCTCGTCGCCGACGTCCGGGCCGGGCGGGGCCGGGCGGTCTGGATCGAAGGGGACGCCGGGATCGGCAAGTCCGCGCTGCTCACCTCCTCGCTGCCGGACGGCCCCGGATTCCAGCGGCTCTGGGCGGCCGCCGACGAGCTGAGCACCCGGTTCCCGCTGCAGGTCGTGCTGGAGTGCCTGGCCATCGACGCGCATTCGCCCGACCCGCGGCGCGCGCGGGTGGCGAAGGAGCTCGCGGGCGAGGGCCCGGCGCGGCGCAGCTGGGGCCCGGCCGACCCGGTGCTCGGCGCCGTCGACCGGCTGCTGGCGCTGGTCGACGAGCTGTGCGCGCAGTCGCCGCAGGTGCTGGTGCTCGACGACCTGCAGTGGGCCGACGAAGCGTCCGTGCTGGTCTGGCACCGGCTCTGCGCGGCGACCCGGCAGCTGCCGCTGCTGCTGGTGGCCGCCACCCGCCCGGCACCGGACCGCGCCGAGCTCGCCCAGCTGCGCCGCGGTGTCCAGGCGCGGGACGGGGTCGTCCTCGACCTGGCGCCGCTGACCGGCGAGGACGTCGGCCGGCTGATCGAAGACCAGCTCGGCGCGCCGCCCGGGCCGGGCCTGCGCGAGCTGGCCGCCCGTGGTGCCGGGAACCCGTTGTACGTCAAGGAGATGGTCGACGTCCTGCGCCGGGCCGGCTCGGTGGCGCTGAGCGGCGGCCAGGCGGACGTCGACGACCCGGCGGAGTTCGAGGCACCGCGGTCGCTGGTCGCCGCGGTCGACCGGCGGCTGGACTTCCTGACGGCGCGGACGCAGGAAGTGCTGCGCTGGGGCGCCTTGCTGGGCATGGAGTTCGCCGTCGGCGACGTCGCCGCGGTGCTCGGCACCCGGCCGTCGGACCTGCTGGCGCCACTGGAAGAAGCCGTCACGGCGAACGTCCTCATCGACACCGGGACGCAGCTGGCGTTCCGCCACCCGCTGCTGCGCCAGGCGCTGTACGACCGGCTGCTGGCCGGGACCCGGGCGGCACTGCACCGCCAGGCCGCCGAGGCTCTCGCCGGGATCGGCGCGCCGGTGAAGCGCGTCGCCGAACAGCTCGTCGCGGCACCGGCCACAGTGGACGAATGGGTGCTGGACTGGCTCGCCGCGCACCACGCGGTCGTGTCGACCCGGGCCCCGCTGATCGCCGTCGAGCTGCTGGAGCGCGCGCTGGCCGCCTCCGCCGCCACCGACCCGCGCCGGGAGACGCTGCTGGTCGCGCTGGTCAAGGTGCTGTTCCGGCTGGAACGCAGCCCGGAAACCCTGGCGCGGCAGGCCCTCGACGTCGCCACCGACCCGGACGCCGTCGAGGAGATGCGGCACGTGCTCGCGGCGCTGCGGCACCGCCGTGGGGACACCGAAGGCGCCGTCGCGACGCTCGCCGCGTGGGTCGACGACCCGGCCGTGCCGGAGCTCTGGCGGGTCAAGCACCGGCAGCTGCTGGCGAACTTCCGGCGCGGCAGTCTGTCCGATTTGGACACCGCGGAGCGGACCGCGCACGAGACGAAGGCCCTCGCCGGTGGCGACCGCTACCTGACCGCGCACGCGCTGCAGTCGTTGTGGCTGGTCGATTCGGTGCGCCGCGAGCACGAGCGCGCGCTCGCCCACATCGACGCGGCGATCGAGGCCGTCGGCGACGAGCACGAGCTGGCCGACCTGCACCTCGACCTGCTCGACAACCGCGTCTTCACGCTGCAGAACCTCGATCGCCTGGCCGAGGCGGGCGAGGCCCTGCGGGCGGCGGGGGAAGTCGCGGCGCGGCACGCGCTGCCGGTCGGGCTGCAGGTGTCGGCCGCGGTGCACCGGTACTGGGAGGGCCGCTGGGACGAGGCGCTGGTCGAGCTGGACACGGTCATCGAGGACGGCCCGGCGATCACGTTCTACGGCCTGCGCGAGCCGGGGCCGGCGGCGCTGCTGCTGCACGGCGTCGCGGCCCTGATCGCGGGCCGCCGCGACGACCGCGCCCAGGCGGCGGCCCACCTCGACGCGGCGGAGGAGTACGCCCCGGCGACCGGCGCCGAGCGCGAGAGCTTCGACTTCCTGCTGGTCGCCGACGCCTTGGCGGCCGAGCAGCGCGGCGACCGGGTCCGCGCGCTGGCCGTCCTCGAGCCGATCCTGAACCCGACGTACGCGCAGATGATGCTGCGGCACCAGTGGCTGCCGGCGTTCGTACGGCTGGCGATGGAGCAGGACGAACTCGACCGCGCGCGGCGCGCTTTGGCGGTGTGCGAGGAAGAAGCGGCGAAGGAGCGACGCCCGGCGCGGGCGCACGCGGCGGCGTCGTGGTGCCGCGGGCTGATCGAGGAGGACCCGGCCCCGGTGCTGGCGACGGCCGAGCACTTCCGCGCGGTCGGCCGCCGCCCCGAGCTCGCCTCGGCGCTGGAGGACGCGGCGGTGCTGCTGGCCCGCGCGGGCCGGCTGGACGCGGCACACGCGGCGTTCGAGGAGGCGGCCGAGCTGTACACGGCGCTGGCGGCCCGCTGGGACCTGCGGCGCGCGGAAACCCGGCTGCGCCGCCTCGGCGTCCGGCGGGGTGCGCTGTTCTCGCCGATCCGGCCGGGCCACGGCTGGGAGTCGCTGACACCGATCGAGGTCCGGATCGCCGGGCTGGTCGCGGAAGGCCGGTCGAACCCGGACATCGCGGCCGAGCTGTCCCTGCCGCGCCGGACGGTCCAGGCCCACGTGGCCCGGCTGCTGGGCAAGCTGGAGACGCCGTCACGCTCGGGGGTCGCCGACGCCGTCCGCCGCCGGCCGTAACGCGTTGGCCTTGGCGACCCGGCCCAGGTAGCGGCCCGATTCCTTGACCGTCCGCCGCTGGGTCCCGAAGTCGACGTGCACCAAGCCGAACCGCTGCGTGTACCCCATCGCCCACTCGAAGTTGTCCAGCAACGACCAGGCGAAGTAGCCGCGGACGTCGACTCCGGCGCGGATGGCGTCGTGGACCGCCCGCAGGTGCTCCATGAAGTAGTTCCACCCGGGCCGCGTCGAACACCCGGCCGTCGACCACGTGGTCCACGAAGGACGCGCCGTTCTCGGCCACGACCAGCGGGAGCCCGCCGGACCGCTCGTCGATCCACCGCAGGAGGCCGGTCAGCGTGTCCGGTGCTTGTTCCCAGCCGAACGCCGTCAACGGCCCCTTCGCGGGCAGCACGTCCATCCCCCGCAACGTCGGCAGCGGGCAGTTGCTCGGCGCCTGCGGGTCCTCGAGCGGCGTGACACGCGCCGGGGCGTAGTAGTTCACGCCCAGCCAGTCGATCGGGGCCGCGATGGTTTCGGTATCGCCGTCGTGGATCCGGTCGGCCAACCGGCCGGCGGCGGCCAGCACGTCCTCCGGATAGCCGCGGCCCAGCACCGGGTCGAGGAAGAACCGGTTGTGGATGCCGTCGAACTTGCGGGCCGCTTCGCGGTGGGCCGGGGTGTCGCCGTCCGGGATGGCCGGGGCGAAGTTCAGGGCCAGCGAGAACTCGTGCTCCGGCCCGGCGAGCGCGCGCGTCGCCAGGCCGTGCGCGAGCAGCAGGTGGTGGGCCGCGACGAGCGCCGTGTCGTGGTCCTGGACGCCCGGGGCGTGCACGCCGCTGCCGTAGCCGAGGAACGCGGCGCAGAACGGCTCGTTGATCGTCGTCCAGTGGCGCACGCGGTCGCCGAGTGCGCGGTGGACGACCGCCGCGTAGTCGGCGAACCGGGCAGCCGTGTCACGCTCCGGCCAGCCGCCGGCGTCCTCCAGGGCCTGCGGCAGGTCCCAGTGGTAGAGCGTCAGCACCGGCGCGACACCGTGGCTCAGCACCTCGTCGACCAGCCGGTCGTAGAAGGCGAGCCCGGCCGCGGACGGCGTCCGGCCGTCCGGCTGCACCCGCGGCCACGCGACGGAGAACCGGTAGGCGTTGAGTCCCAGGTCGGCCAGCAGGCCGATGTCCTCGGGGTAGCGGTGGTAGTGGTCGCAGGCGACAGCACCGGTCGCGCCGTCGAGCACCTTGCCTCCGGTCGCCGCGAAGGTGTCCCAGATGGACGGTCCGCGGCCGCCTTCGGTGACGCCGCCCTCCACCTGGTAGGACGCCGTCGCCGCGCCCCAGAGAAAGCCTGCCGGGAAGGTCATACCGGTGCCCCTTTCAGGATGCCCCGCACGAGGTGGCGGCCCAGCAGCAGGAACAGCGCGATGACCGGCACGACGGCCAGGGTCGCGCCGGTGAGCATCAGCGCGTAGTCGGTGTAGTAGCCGCTGGCCAGCTGCGACAGCGCGACCTGCACGGTCGGCGTCTCGTTCGGGTCGAGCACGACCAGCGGCCAGAAGTAGTCGTTCCAGGTGGCCATGAACGTCAGCATCGCGAGCACCGCGGCCGGCGCGCGGAGGGCGGGCACGGCCACGTGCCAGTAGGTGCGCAGGATCGAGCAGCCGTCGACGGTCGCGGCGTCGACGAGGTCCGGGCTGATCGCGTTCTCGCACGCCTGGCGCATCCAGAACACGCTGAAGGCACTGACCAGCGCCGGCACGATCACCGCTTCGAGCCGCCCGTACCAGCCGAGGTCGCCGACGACGAGGTACAGCGGGATGACGCCGAGCTGTGCCGGCACCATCGCCGAGCCGACGACCAGCAGGAACAGCGTGTTGCGGCCGCGGAACTTCAGCCGCGCGAAGGCGAACCCGGCGAGGCTCGCCAGCACGACGTTGGACACCATGACGGTGCTCGCGACGATCAGCGAGTTCCCGATGGCCAGCCAGAAGTCGACGGTGCCGAAGACGCGCCGCACGTTCTCGGGCAGGTTCCCGCCCGGCAGCAGCAGCGGCGACGTCTCCCCGATCGCCGAGTTGTCCCGCGTGGCCACGACGAACGACCAGTACAGCGGGAAGATCGAGGCGCCGAGCACCCCGGTCAGCGCGGCGTACACCCAGCCGCCGGGCCGCCGCCGCGCTGTCACGCCGACCTCACGAACCGGCGCACCAGCCGGTAGTTGACCAGCGCGAACAGCGCGCAGATCACGAACATCACCCAGGTCAGCGCGGCCGCGTAGCCGGCGTCGAGGTGCGTGAACCCCTTTTCGTACAGGTACATGACCAGCGTCTGGAACTGGCGGTCGTTGCCGCCGGTGCCGGCCGAGCCGCCGGCGTCGAACAGCTGCGGCTCGGCGAACAGCTGCAGGCCGTTGACCGTGCCGGCGATGGCGGTGAAGGCCAGCGCGGGCCGGATGCCGGGCACGGTGATCGACCAGAACGTCCGCCACCGCGAGGCTCCGTCGAGCTCGGCGGCTTCGTAGAGGTCACCGGGGACGGCCTGCATCGCGGCCAGGTAGATCAGGGCGTTGTAGCCGGTCCAGCGCCAGAGCACCATGCTCGCGACGGCGAAGTGCGACGTCCAGGTCGTCGCCCGCCAGTTGACCGGAGCCACGCCGAACCAGCCGAGGACCTCGTTGACGACGCCGTAGTCGCGGCTGAACAGCTGCCCGAAGACCAGCCCGACGGCGACGACGGACACGACGTTCGGCAGCAGCACCCCGGTGCGCCACCAGGTCGCGGCCCGCAGCGGCCGGTCGAGCAGCGCCGCGATGCCCAGGGCCAGCAGGAATTCCGGGATCGCGGCGAGCAGGAAGATGGAGACGGTGTTGGCGAGCGCGTTGTAGAAGTGCGGATCCGTGAGCAGGTCGCCGTAGTTGGCGAGGCCGAAGCCGCCCCGGTCGCCTTCGAGCAGGTTCCAGTCGTGCAGCGAAACCCACGCCGTGTAGAGCAGCGGGAAGGCGCCGAAGACGACGAACAGGGCGAAGAAGGGCGCGACGAAGAGCAGCGGCGTGACCGCGCGGTCGAGGCGGTGCTGCACGCGTGGCTACTTCAGGGCGGCTTGGGCCTGCTGGACGGCTGTCGTCCAGGCTTGCTCGACGGTGTCGGTCTTCTCCTCGATCCGCCCGAGGGCCCGGCCGAACTCCGGCCGGACGTCGGCGTCGCGCAGCCCGCGGTAGTTCGGACGCAGCTGGTCGGCCGAAGCGGCGAAGATCCGCCCGGTCGGCGCGTCGCCGAAGTAGCTGTCGGTGTGCGCGACGACCTGCGGATCCTCGTACACCGCGGGCTCGCTGGGCAGGATGCCGTCGGAGAGGAAGAGTTTCTTCTGCTGCTCCGGAGCGGTCAGCCAGCGGGCGAGCTCGTACGCCTCTTTCTGGTGCGTGCCCTGCTTCGGGACGGTCAGGAACGAACCGCCCTGGTTGCCACTCCTGCCGGGCACGGTGGTGACGTCCCACTTGCCGCGGTTGGCGTCCCCGCCGGCTTCCTTGATCTGGCTGAGCATCCACGCGGGGCAGGCGACGGTGGCGAAGGAGCCCTGCTTGATCGCCACGTTCCACGCCTGGGTGAACGTGGTCGCCGCCGCCGTCTGCCCCTTCGCGGCGAGGCCGCCGGAGAGGAAGAAAGCGGTGCGCACGCTCGGATTGCGGTCGGCGATGAAGGAGTCGTCACGCTGGGAGAAGTAGTTTTCCGGCGACTGGTTGAGCATCGCCGTGTAGACGGTGCCGGCGGAGTCGGCGAACTTCACGTTCGGCGTCTTGCTGGTGAACCGCTCGGCGGTGGCGGCGTAGGCGTCCCAGTCCGGCATGAGCTTCGCGACTTCGTCGCGGTCGGTCGGCAGGCCGGCGGCCTGGAACAGGTCGCGCCGGTAGCAGAGGGCGAGGCTGCCCATGTCCGTGCCGAGGCCCAGCACGAAGGCGCCGTCGGTGCCCTGCGCCCACTTCCACGGCACCCACTGCTTTTCGAGTTCGCGGGCGCCGTAGCCGGCCAGGTCGGCGAACTTGTCCTTCGCCTTCCGGTACTGCGGCATGTACTGCTCTTCGATCGCGACGACGTCGGCGGCACCGCGTCCGGTGGCGAGCTGGGTCGCGAGGCCCTTGTGGTGCGTGTCGAAGTCGGTGACGCGGTTCTGCACTGTGATGTCCGGGTGCAGTTTTTCGTATTCGGCGATCAGGGGCGCGTAGCCGAACTCACCGAAGGTCGCGATGGTGAGCTTGGTTTTCCCCCCGGCGTCCCCCGGAGTGCAGGCGGCGAGCGGGATCAACGCGGCGACCAGGATGGCGATCGTTCGCAACAGGCTTCCTCAGATCACACCGGCCCGCACGGCGTAGGCGACCGCGTGCGGCCGGTTGCGCAGGTTGAGCCGGTTGGTCATGGCGTAGATGACGTTCTTCACGGTCCGTTCCGAGTAGCAGAGTTTTCCCGCGATCTCGGCAGTGTCCCAGCCTTCGGCCATCAGGCGAAGCACATCCACCTCGCGCGGCGTGAGCGCCGCCCCACCGCGTTCATCGGCGAGCGCCTCGACCTGCTCACGCAGCGGCGCGGATCGCCCCCGAGCGGCGGCGAGCACGCTCCCGGTGACCCGATCGAGCGCGGTCCGCGGCAGCACGGCGGAGACGTGACAGTCGGCGAGAAGGCCGACGTGCGCAGGGTCGACATGCCCGGCCACCAGCACAATGGCGGCGGGAGACTCAGCCGAGGCGGCCCGCAGAGCGGCCACGGCCTCCCGGTCAACCTCCCCGACGGCGAACACGAGAACGGCCGCCTCACCCCGGCGGGCCCGCGGCAGGACGAGCAGCTCGGGGCGGGACTTCAGGTGGTTGATCAGCCCGGTCAGGGCAATGGGGTCGGAAGCCCACGCCGCCACTCGCACCTGGTCCATCGAACCCTCCTCAGCCCACGACGACGCCTGCCTCGGGCCAGTCTGGTGAGACCGCCTTCACGAATTCTCTAACGGCGGGGGAGCCATTCTTCACGGCGTGAAGTTTGGCGGTTTTGGCGGTGGCGGGGTTGCTGGTTGAGGGTTGAGCGCGCCGGTTGTGGCCGCTCCGGCCGCAGGGTTCCGGCCCGCGGTCGCCAGGCCGAGGCAGCGGGGCCGGCCGCCGCGTTCCGGCCCGCAGTCGTGCGGCGGCAAGGTGGCCAGTCAGGGGCCGAGGCGCTGGTCGGGGCGGCTCTGCCGCCGGCCGCGCTGCCGCCCGCGGTTGTGGAGCCGGGACAGCGGGCCGCCATCGAGGGCAGCCGTGGCTGCTCACGCGGCTGGGCACGTTGGCTGTGGCCGCGCCGGTCTCAGGGTTCGGCCCGCGGTCGCCAGGCCGGGGCGGCGGGGCGGCGGCCGCGTTCCGCCCGCGGTCGCCAGGCCGAGGCAGCAGGGCCGGCCGCCGCGTTCCGGCCCGCGGTCGCGCGGCGACAAGGTGGCCAGTCAGGGGCCGAGGCGCTGGTCGGGGCGGCTCTGCCGCCGGCTGCGCTGCCGCCCGCGGTCGTGGAGCCGGGACAGCGAGCCGCCATCGAGGGCAGCCGTGGCTGCTCACGCGGCTGGGCACATTGGCCGTGGCCGCGCCGGTCTCAGGGTTCCGGCCCGCGGTCGCCAGGCCGGGGCAGCGGGGCCGGCTGCCGCGTTCCGGCCCGCGGTCGTGCGGCGGCAGGGTGGCCGGTCAGGGGCCGAGGCGCTGGTCGGGGCGGCATTGCGGCCGGCCGCGGTCGTCAGGCTGGGGCAGCGGGGCCGTTCTTTACGCCGCCGGGTTGGGGGGTCGACTACGGTCGGGGGGCACACAAACGAGTGAAGGGACCGATGAACCGCCGACGTCTTGCTGCCCTTGGGGTGGCTTTCTCCATCGTGGCCGGTGGACTGCTGGTCGCAGGCTTGGAACCGCGGGTCGTTTCCGGGTTGGCCGTGCCCGTGGCCTCCAGTTCCAGCCGGCCGGCTCCTGCTCCGGCGGCCTCTCCTCCCGCTCCGTCCGCTCCTACCTCGCAGCTCGCGCGGCCGGGTGACTGCGCGTCGATGGCGGCTGGGCTTGATGTTCGGGCTCAGGTTGCGCAGCTGGTCGTTGTGGGTGTGTCCGGGGACAATCCGGCGGCGACCGTTTCGCTGGTGCGGGACCACCAGGTCGGCGGGATCTTCATCGGGGGTAACGCAACAGCGTTGTTGAAAGATCGCTCGCTCGACGCGGTGCAGGCCGTCGCCCGGGTGCCGGTGGCGGTTTCGGTCGACGAGGAAGGCGGGCGCGTCCAGCGCATCGACGACCTCGACGGCGACCTGCCCTCGGCGCGGACGATGGCCGCGACGAAGTCCCCCGACCAGGTTCGGACACTGGCCGCCGAGCGGGGCCGCCAGTTGCGTGCCCGCGGGGTGACCGTGGACTTCGCCCCGGACACCGACGTCACGAACGCCCCCGACGACGACGTCATCGGTGATCGGTCGTTCAGCCCCGACCCGGCCAAGGTGAAGACGTACGCGAAAGCCTTCGCCGAGGGCCTGCGGGACGCGGGAATCCAGCCGGTGCTGAAGCACTTCCCCGGCCACGGCCACGGCTCGGGCGACTCCCACAAGGGCACGGTGGTGACGCCGCCGCTCGACAAGCTGCGCGCGGTCGACCTGGTGCCCTACCGCGGCCTGGCCGACTACGGGCCGGTCGCGGTGATGGTCGGCCACCTCGACGTGCCGGGCCTGACCGGTGGCGTGCCGGCCTCGCTCTCGCCGGCCGCGTACCAGCTGCTGCGCGGCGAGTTCGCGTTCACCGGGCCGGTGGTGACCGACGACCTCGGGGCCATGAAGGCGATCACCGCTCAATACCCGCTGCCCGAGGCGGTGCTGAAGGCCCTGCAGGCCGGCGCGGACGAAGCGTTGTGGTCCTCCGGGGGCCGGGTGGACGAGGTGCTGGACCGGCTGGCCAAGGCCGTGCAGAGCGGGGAACTGCCGAAGCCGCGGGTGCAGGAGTCGGTCGCGCGGGTGCTGCGAGGCAAGGGCCTCTGCTGAGATCCGGCTTGCCCCTGGATCCACTTGCCCCTGGATCCACTTGCCCCTGGACCCACTTGCCCCTGGACCGGCTTGCCTCTGGGACCGCCTCGCCCGAGGACGCCACCCGGCGGATCGCCGGGAAACGGAATCTGTTGCCAGACAACGGATTCCGCGCGCCCTGCCTCGAGCACGACGCCGGAACGATCCGCGCCGGACGCACGCGGAACTGGACCGCCGAGCGGCCGGGATCCGGCGCGGCCGGGATCAGCCGGCCGCCCGGCCGGTCTTCGCCGACCCGGGAGCGCCTGGCCCGGCCTCTGGAGGAGCGGCCGCGTTTTCGGTTGTGCAGAAGGGATCGTTGTCGCCATACCCACGACGGTACCGAACGCGCGTTCGAAGATCACCACTGAATCGGGTGAACATCGGCGGGCAAGTCTCCAGGCCGATTCCGTTGCGCCACAAGGGAAATAGCAGCCAGGCGTCGCGAGCAGCCCCCGATACAAAGGCTACCGATTAGCACCGACAGAAACGGGAAGCCGACCGTGGCTAGACTTTCCGCGATGGCACCCGGCGCAAGGAGCGGCATGGCGAATCTCGGCGGTACCTTCACCCTCGGCGGCGAACTTCCCGTGACGCGCATGGGTTACGGCGCCATGCAACTGGCCGGGCCCGGGGTCTGGGGGCCGCCGAAGGACCGCGACACGGCCGTCGCCGTGGTGCGGGAAGCCGTCGAACGCGGGGTCACCCACCTCGACACCAGTGACTACTACGGCCCTCACACCGTCAACACCCTCATCAAGGACGCCCTGCACCCCTACCCCGACTCGCTCGTCATCGTGACGAAAGTCGGGGCGCGGCGGAGCGCCGACAAGGGGTGGCCGGTCGCCCTGTCGGCCGCGGACCTCACCGAGGCCGTGCACGACAACCTGCGGAACCTCGGCGTCGACGCGCTCGACGTCGTCAACCTGCGGCTCAGCAACGCCGCCGGTGACTACCCCGTCCCGATGTCGGTCGCCGAACCGTTCGGGGTGCTCGCCGAGCTGCAGGCGCAGGGGCTGATCCGGCACCTCGGGCTCAGCCACGTCAGCGCCGAGCAGGTCGACGAAGCGAAGGCGATCGCGCCCGTCGTCTGCGTGCAGAACCACTACAACGTCGCCCACCGCGAGAACGATCCCCTCGTCGACAAGTGCGCCGCCGAGGGGATCGCCTTCGTGCCCTACTTCCCGCTCGGCGGGTTCAGCCCGCTGCAGTCCGGGCTGCTCGACGACTGCGCCGCGCGGGCCGGGGCCACGCCGATGCAGGTCGCGCTCGCCTGGCTGCTGCAGCGGTCGCCGTCGATGCTGCTGATCCCCGGGACGTCGTCGCCCGCGCACCTGCGGGAGAACCTCGCCGCCGCCGAACTGGACCTGCCCGCGGACGTTCTCGCCGATCTGGACCGGATCGGCGCCGCCTGATCGCTACGCTGAGCGCCCGGACAAGCACGAGAACGGAGCAACCGTGGCGGAGTGGGGCGATCTGGTCGCGTACATCAGGCAGTCGTACCGGGTGGTGCGCGACGAGCCCGACGAACTGCGCATCCGTCTCGTCTTCGGCGACGACCCGGACACCGAACAACGGGCGCAGATCGTCGTGATCGCCCGCGAAATCCTCGACCAGCGCGAGGACTGGGTGCAGATCGCGACGCCGTTCGCGCGGCACGAGCAGGTCGACCTCCTGGAAGTGCTGACCGAGGTCGGCGAGGCGATCGTCGTCGGCGGGCTCGCGGTGATGGGCGAGCACGTCGTGCTCCGCCACTCGCTGCCGCTGATCAACCTCGACATCAACGAGTTCACCGACCCGCTCGAGCTGGTCGCCGGCGCGGCCGAGCTGCTGGAGCAGCAGTTCACCGGCCGCGACGACTACTGAGCGGCAGCACCGCCACGGCGGCCGCCACGGCGAGCGCGGCACCCAGCCCGAGCGCCACGGCCGCCGTGCCGGTGCCGAGGTAGAGCCCGCCGAGGAGGGCGACGCCGAGGGTGCCGCCAAGCTGCTGCACCGCGTTGAGCAGCCCGGCGGCCGAGCCCGTCTCGTGCGGGCGGACCCGGCCGAGTGCCGCGGTGAAGAACGGCACCGTGAACGTCCCCATCCCGAGCCCGCACAGCGCCAGCGCCCACGGGTACGCGCCCACCCCGCCGGCCGCCATGGCGAGCACCCCGGCCAGCAGCAGAGCCAGCCCGGCGTACATCACGCGCGGGCCGAACTTCGGCACCAGCCGGGCGCCCGCGACGTACGACGACACCGCGAGCCCCACCGACAGCGGCAGCAGGGTCAGGCCCGCGGTGCGGACGTCGGCGCCGAGCCCCAGCTGCAGCTGCATCGACACCACCTGCATCAGGCCGGTCATCACCGCGAAGAACAGCAGCGACCCGGCGAGCGCGGCCGGAAACCCGCGGTGGGTGAACAGGCTCGGCTCGACCAGCGGCGCGGCCGCGCGGCGCTGCTGGAAGCCGAACACGACCAGCAGCGCGGCGCCGGCCGCGAGCAGGGCCCAGTTCGTCCCCGCCGGGTCGATCAGCGGGTAGACGAGCAGCCCGGCACCGGCGACGACGAGCGCGGTGCCGGTGAGGTCGAGCCGCGGCCGGGTGGCCGCGCGGTCCTCCCGCAGCAGCCGCGCGGCGAGCAGCACCGCGAGCCCGAGCGGGACGTTCACGAGGAACGCCGCCCGCCAAGAGATCGCCTGCGTCAGCAGCCCGCCGAGCAGCGGCCCGGTGACCGCGGACAGGCCCATCACCGGGCCGATCGCGCCCAGGGCCTTCGCGAGTTCGCCGCCGTCGAACAGGGCGCGGATGAGGCCGATGGTCTGCGGGATGATCAGCGCCGCCGCCACGCCCTGCACCGCGCGTGCCCCGATCAGGACGCCCGCGTCCTGGGCCGCCGCGCAGACCAGCGACGCGAGCACGAAGCCCGTCACACCGAGCTTGAACACCTTGGCCCGGCCGAGGACGTCGCCGAGCCGGCCGCCGGTGATCAGGAAGGCGGCGAACGGCAGCGTGTAGGCCGCGCTGAACCACGGGATGCCGGCGGCCGGGCCGGGCAGGTCGGCGTGCACGGCGGGGCCGGCGACCTGGACGATCGTCGCGTCGAGCAGGTTCATGGCCTCGGCGACGAGCAGCACGGCCAAAGCGGCCCAGCGCCGCCGATAACGCGTCAGGGTGAGCACGGAGGTCTCCTTTCGTTCGGCGCCCACCCTGACTTTGCGACCAGTCTGCGTTCCAGCTAAGAGCGTGATTTGGCTGATTTCTTCCGTTCAATGGATCAGAATGAGGGATATGACCACGTTGGACGCCGTCGACCGCGCGCTGATCCACGCGTTGCACCTCGACGGGCGGGCGCCGTTCACCAAGATCGGGGACGTCCTCGGCGTCTCCACGCAGACGGTGGCGCGCCGCTACCGCCGTCTCCGGGCCGAGGCGTCGCTCCGCGTCGTCGGCCTGCCGGATCCGCAGCGGGCCGGCCAAGCCGAGTGGATGGTCCGCCTGACCGCGACGCCGCACACGGCGCAGGACCTCGCCCAGGCGCTGGCGCGCCGCGCGGACACGGCGTGGATCAAGCTGATGTCGGGCGGCACGGAGATCTGCGTGAACGTCCACACGCCGGCCGCGAGCGACCACGCGCTGCTGCTGCGGGACATCCCGCGCACGGCGAGCATCACGGCGGTCTCCGCGCACCAGCTGCTGCACCGGTACTTCGGCGGCCCGACGGCGTGGCTGGGCCGGGCCAACGCCCTCGACGCGGCCCAGATCGCCGCGCTCACCCCGGTCCACGACGGCCCGGGCAAGCCGCTGACCGGCGACGACGCCCCCTTGATGGCGGCGCTGCAGCGCGACGGCCGCGCGGGCCTGGCCGAGCTGGCGACGGCAACCGGCTGGTCGGCGGCGACCGTCGCGCGCCGCCTGGCCGACCTCCTGGCGGGCGGCACCGTGTTCTTCGACCTGGAGATCGATCCGGAGCTGCTGGGGGCGACCACGCAGGCCCTGCTGTGGATGGCGGTGGCACCGGCCCAGCTGGACTGGGTGGCGCGGACGCTGGCGACCCACGCGGAGCTGGCGCTCGTGGCGGCGACGACGGGGCCGGCGAACCTGGTGGCGCTGGCGCTGTGCCCGGACGCCGCCGCACTGCACCACTACCTGACGCACCGGCTGGGGGCACTGGAGGCCATCCGGACCCTGGAGACGGCTCCGGTGCTGCGGACGGTCAAGGCGGCCGCCTCACGCTGAGCGAACGGCCCTAGAGTCCTAAGTGGACTTAACCTCGACCAGGTGGTCGAGCAGGCCGCGGACGGCTTCGAACTCCCGGACCTCCTGGCGGCAGTCCGGGCACGCCGCGAGGTGCCGCTCGACCCGGGCCGCCTCGGCGGCGTCGAGCAACCCCAGGCTGTACGCCCCGAGGTCGGTCCGGTCGTACCGGCCCATGGATCGCGTCTCCGTTTCCGCGTCCCGTGAGGAACGCCCGCACTGTCCGATGCCTCCAGAGTCCTGAGATGGACGCGTCCTCGGCGAAGTTCCGCGGATTTCTACCCGAACGGCCGACAACTTCGGAGGGCAAACAGCCCATGTGAGTGACGACGATGGTCACGCACCTCACCCGTCCGAACACGGAAAGCTTTTGTGCCACGAACTTCGCCGATTCGGCGTCATGGGTCCCCGGCTCGCTCGTCGGACTGGCGTCGGACCGGGATTTCCCCGCTTCGACCTGGGCAAGAAGGCGATCCGAAACGAGGAGAGCGATGACCGTACGGAGCCACCGGGCGGACGACGTCGTGGACGAGGTCGGGGTGTGGCTGGCCGGGGAGTTCGCGGGGCGGCTCCCCGCCTCGGAGATCGACCGCGTCGTCCGGACGACGCGGATCGACCTCGAAGGGAGCATCGCGCCGGAGGAGCTCGGGGAGATGCTCCACCGGCTGGGCCGGGCGAGGCTGCAGCGCATCCTGCACGTCGCCCCGGCCATGCGGGTGAAGATCCCGCAAGCGCGGTGACGTGCCGGGCGGGCACGCGGCTCCGGTGCCGCGTCGCCCGCCCCGCGGCACGCCCGCACCCGAGAGCCGGACGCCTTCGCCGTGACCACACCGGGAGGCGGTTCACCGGAAGGGACCTTCGCGCACAACCCTTGCCCGCGGCCCCCGGCAACCTTGACTGGACTAGACCAATCTGCTCTAGTGACCGGTGTCACCCTCGTCTGGCCGGATGAGCACACCCCCTCCGACACCGGGCGCCCCCGCGCCCGGACTCCGTCGTGGCCGAAGGAGTGAGCGAATCTTGAGAAGACGTCTTGTCGCGGTCCTGTCCGCCGTCGCCGCCGTTGCCGGGCTCGTGTTCGGCGTACCCGCCGCCACCGGGCAGGCCCCTCAGGCGGCCGCCGCCGCGTGCAGTGCCCCGAACTGGGTCGCCGGGCAGTGGTACGACGTCGGCGCCGTCGTCCGCTACACCAACGGCGGTTACTACCGCGCCAAGAACGCCAACCCGGGCTACGACCCCGTCATCAGCACCTGGTACTGGGAGCCCTACAGCTGTGACGGCGGGGGCGGCACCACCTGCAGTTACCCGAACTGGGTGGCCGGGCAGTGGTACGACGTCGGCGCGATCGTCCGCTACACCAACGGCGGCTACTACCGCGCCAAGAACGCCAACCCGGGCTACGACCCCGTCATCAGCACCTGGTACTGGGAGCCCTTCAGCTGCGGTGGCGGCACCGATCCCGGCAACCCCGGCGCGTTCGTGGTGAGCGAAGCCCAGTTCAACCAGATCTTCCCGGGCCGGAACTCCTTCTACACCTACAGCGGCCTCACCGCCGCGCTCTCGGCCTACCCCGGCTTCGCGAACACCGGCAGCGACACCGTCAAGAAGCAGGAGGCCGCGGCCTTCCTCGCCAACGTCAACCACGAAACCGGCGGGCTCGTCTACATCGTCGAGCAGAACACGGCCAACTACCCGCACTACTGCGACTGGAGCCAGTCCTACGGCTGCCCGGCCGGCCAAGCCGCCTACTACGGCCGCGGCCCGATCCAGCTGAGCTGGAACTTCAACTACAAGGCCGCCGGTGACGCGCTCGGCATCGACCTGCTCGGCAACCCGTGGCAGGTCGAGCAGAACTCGGCCGTCGCCTGGAAGACCGGGCTCTGGTACTGGAACACCCAGAGCGGCCCCGGCTCCATGACCCCGCACAACGCGATGGTCAACGGCCGCGGCTTCGGCGAGACGATCCGCAGCATCAACGGCTCCATCGAATGCAACGGCGGCAACCCCGCCCAGGTGCAGAGCCGCGTCGACAAGTACCGCCAGATCACCGCGGTCCTCGGCGTCGACCCCGGCGCCAACCTGTACTGCTGAACCCGCGGGCGGGCGGGGTCACGGCCCCGCCCGCTCAGCCGGCGAGCCGGTCCGCGATCAGCCGGATGACCGCCGCCGCGTGGTCGTTCAGGTAGAAGTGGCCGCCCGGGTACGTCTTCAGCTCGAAGCCCGCCGACGTCCGCTCGGCCCACTGGCGCGCCTCGGCGTCGGTAACCTTAGGGTCCGCGTCGCCGACCAGCGCCACGATCGGGCAGCCGACGTCGGGGCCGGGACGGTAGCGGTAGAGCTCCGCGGCCTTGTAGTCGCTGCGCAGCGCGGGCAACACCAGGTTGCGGATGTCCTCGTCGTCCAGCACCGCCGCGTCGGTGCCGCCGAGCCGCTTGACCTCGGCCAGCAGTTCTTCGTCGCCCTTTTCGTGGACCCGCTCGTCGCGGTGGGCCGACGGCCCGCGGCGGCCCGAGACGAACAGGGTGAGCAGCTTCGTGCCCCGCGCTTCCAGCCGCCGGGCGACCTCGAAGGCCAGGCTGGCGCCCATGCTGTGGCCGAAGAACGCCACCGGCCCGGCGATCTCCGGGGCGAGCACATCCGCCAGCCGGTCCGCGAGCACGAACAGGTCGTCCACCGGGGCCTCGGCGTGCCGGTCCTGCCGGCCCGGGTACTGCACGGCCAGCACCTCCACCGACGGCGCCAGCGCCGCCGACACCGGGTGGAAGTAGCTCGCCGCTCCCCCGGCGTGCGGGAAGCACACGAGCTGCGCCGCGGCGGACGGCGCCGGGTGGAAGCGCCGGACCCACTCGGAGGCGTCGAGGGAAATCGTCATGGTCCCCAATCTGGCAGGCCGCCGGACCGGCGTCGACCCCTAACGTGCGCAGTACCGGCGGCAGGCCCCGGGATGCGGCCGGGGCCTGCCGGTTTCCGGTCAGCCGGGCGGCCTCACTCGGCCCGCCACAGCGCCGGGACGGCCGGGGGCTCCCAGCCCGGCTGCGCGGTGTGCGCCTGCAGGCAGACGTACCCGCGGCCGGCGTAGGTGACCCGGGTGCCCGCCGGGTACGCCGTGCCCACCGCCCAGGACGTGCCCCCGGGCGGCGTGGACGAGGGCGGCGTGGACGAGGTCGGCGGCGCGGACGTCGCGGTCGACGTCGGCGTCTGCGGCACGTTCAGCACGAAGTCGAAGGCGGCTTCCTTCGCGGAGCCGTTGTCCCGCACGGTCATCAGCAGCCGCGCGTCGAAGATCGTGTCGGTGTTGTTGCGCGGCTCGCCGGGGAAGTAGAGCTGCGTGGTCAGGATCGGCCGGCCGGGCGCCTGCACCTTGACGTGGATGTGCCGGGTCCGGCCCGGGTAGAGGCCCGGGACGATCGTGGACAGCGTGAACGCGCCCTGGGCGTTCGTGTACTGGTGCCCGCGGAAGGTGTAGCCGGTGTTGTCGTAGGCGCCGTTGACGTCCGCCTGCCAGAAGTCCAGCAGCGCGCGGTTGATCGGCAGGCAGGCGCGCCCGAAGACGTAGCCGGTCACGGTCAGCCGGGTGCCCTGGGTGCCGGGTGTGACGAGGTTGGTCCGTTCCGGCGAGTTCGGCTTGAAGTACGGCCCCTCGGTCTGCTCGATCGTCGGCTCGTCGCCGTCGTGGCAGGCCGGGGTCAGCTCCGGTGCCGTGCCGCCGACGGCGTTCGCGCGGGCCAGCGCCGGGCCGCCGATCAGCGCGACCGGCGCGGCGACACCCGCGGCCAGCGCGGCCTTGAGCACCGTCTTGCGGCTCAACTGGTTTTCCTCGTCCATGCCTGGCTCCTCGTGGGTGGGGGATCCCTCGAACGTAGGCAGGCACCGGGCGGGCGGCGATGGACTGGCCCCGTCAGTCGTGGTGCTTCTCCCCGCCGCGCCGGAAGTCACCGGGGCTCAGCCCGGTTTCGCGGCGGAAGAACCGGCAGAAGTAGGCCGGGTCGGCGAACCCGACGCGGCTCGCCACCTGCCGGACGGTGAGGTCCGTCCGGAGCAGGAACCGTTGCGCCTCCCGGATCCTGGCTTCGCGCAGCAGCTGCGCGGCCGTGCGGCCGGTCGCGGCCTTCACCGCCTCGGTGAGGTGGCCGGGCGTGACGCCGAGGCGTTCGGCGTGCGCGCGCACCGACCACGGCCCGGGCCCGGGGCGGCCGGTGCGCCGGACGAACTCCGCCGCCACCGCACCGGCGGGCGCGGGCGGCGGCGTGCCCAGCAGCCGGCCCGCCCGCACGACCAGGACGTGCACCAGCGCCCGCAGCACCGACTCCGTGCCCTCACCGCCGCGGCGGTACTCGTCCTCGAGGTCGGCGATCAGCCGGGCGACCCGCGCGTCGGCGTGCTCGTCCAGGTGCAGCCACGGCCGTTCGCTCAGCCGCCGCAGCAGCTCGCGGTCGGCCGGGTGGTCGAGGAGGAAGTCGTCGGTGAACACCACGACGTGCCCGGTCAGCCCGCGGACGCCGGCCCACTGGTGCACCTGCCCGGGCGCGATGACGCCGAAGTGTGGCGGCCGCAGCGGCCACCGAGCGGTGTCGACGACGTGCGCGCCGGTGCCGCCGGTGACGTGGACGAGCTCGTGGAAGGTGTGCCGGTGCGGGAAGTCCGCGCGGGACAGCGGCCCGATCGCGTCGAACGTGCCGACGGCGAACGGCGGCGCGTGCGGGGCGGGCACCTCCAGCCGGTGCATCGGCAGCTCCCCCGGCCGCGGGGTCCGGCAGGGCGTGCCGGGCGGAACGGTCGTACCGCGCATGGCCGAAAAGTCTAGACCAATAGGGAGGCGATTCGCCGGTTTTGCCCCGATGATCGCAATCCGATCGTCGGGTTCCGGACAGCGGAACGGGGCTGGTCCACAGTGGACCAGCCCCGTTCGGCGGTACGTCTTACGCGCGGCTGCGGCGCCGGTTCACCAGCAGCATCAGCGCGCCGCCGCCGAGCAGCAGGCCGCCGATGCCGAACGGAACCGCGGCGTCGACACCGGTGTTGGCGAGTTCGCCACCACCGGAGGGAGCGCCACCGGGCGTGCTCGGCGTGGTGCTCGGGACCGCACCCGCCTCGGTCCAGGACGCGGTCGCCTTCGCGGCCACCTGGGTCTTCTCCGAGTCGGCGACGATCAGCGACTGCGCCGGCTTCTTCGCGTAGTTCTCCGCGACGAACAGGCGGCCGGTGTCCAGCTCGCCGGAGGCCTTCAGGGAGAACGAGCCGTTGCCCGGCTTGGCGCCGGCCGGGACGTCGACGAACAGCTTGCTGCCGTCCTTGACGTCGGCGGTCTTCAGCTCCTTGCCGTCGGCGTCGGTGACCTTGACGCCGTCGGGCAACTCGGCGGTCAGCGACGTGATGTCACCGGACGTGGCGACCTGGAACGGGCCGATCTTGGTGCCGGCCTTGCCCTCGGTCTTCGGCCCCGCGATGTTCAGGGTCGGCTTCGGCTGCTCGCCGATGCCCTTGTTCTGGTCGCCGATCAGGTAGCTGTACAGCGCGGCGACGTCGGCGTTGGCCTCGGCCGGGTTGTTCTCGGCCAGCGGCTTCGTCAGGTTGAGGTTGACACCGTCGCTGAAGTGCCACACCGCGGCCTGCGTGGCGGCGATGGCCTCGCGCTCGGAGACGCCGTCGTGGACCTTGACGCCCTGCTTGGCGAGGGCGGCCTCGACGTCGGTGAGCTTCACGCCCGGGTAGCCGTGGTGCAGCACCCAGTTGATCTTGTCGCTGTTTTTGTTGAACGGCGAGTTCGCGGCCGGGTACTTGTTCCAGGGCGTCTCGACCATGTCGACGTCGGTGCGCATGCCGACGGTGATCTGCACGCAGTAGAGCTTGAGCGTCTTGCCGTCCGACAGCTTGAAGCCGAACAGCTTGGCGATGTAGTCGCCGCCGCCTTCGAGGTTGATCCGGTAGCCGACCGTGCCCGCGTCCTCGACGACGCGGCCGCGCGCGGCGCCGTCGTCCGCGAGGGCGGAGGGAGCGCTGACCATGACCGCGGCGGCCGCGGCGAGCACCGCGATCCCGCCACGCACGAGAGCTGACCTGACCTGCATAAATCTCCTATCCGAGCCCGAACCACGCCGTTAGGGGCGCCGTGGGATCACCATCCCCGACCACGGCGGCCACTGATTCGGGTGAGTGATCACCCGGTCAAGCGATATCGGAGCATACACAGACCACACAAGGGCTACGCACGGTGCCCCCATAAACCCGAATCCCCTTGGAAATCCCCTGAAAGAGGCCCAGATTTCAGGCGCCGAAATACCCTTCGAACAGGATTCCGGCGATCTTCGTGGTGGTCTCCTTGCCGACCTCGTCGCCGCCGGCGACCACCCGCGTGTCGTTCATCAGCGCCAGGGCGTACCGCTCGTCCGGACCGGCGAAACCGACGGAGTTCATGATCCACGAACCGTCGTCGTTGTCATCCGACCAGCCGTTCTTGTTACCCGGGTGCGCGGCCGCCCCGGCACCCCAGACGCCCCACTGCTGGTTGCCGTCCACGGTGCGCAGTTCCCGGACGAGGTAGTCGCGGTGGCGGGCGGGCATCCGGGTCAGGACGTATTCGATCAGCCGGTCCAGGTCGTCCGCCGTGGTGCGGATCCAGCCCCAGTGGTGCGGGTGCCGGTCGCTGAACCGCATGTCGGTCATCCCGTATGCCGGAAATCGACGGCCGAATTCGGTTTCGCCGCCATAACGGGTCCACAACACCTGGGCCGCGTCGTCGTCACTCGAATGGAGCATCCGGTGCATCAGTTCGCGATCTTCGGCGGACAACGAGACCGTTCCGGAGTCCGACCGCAGCAGCAGGTCGACGGCCATCGCGAGTTTCGGCGTCGAGCAGGCCCAGATCAGCGTGCCGGCGGCCGGGCTGCGGTAGACGGCGCCGGTCGAGCGGTCCCGCAGGACGATCCCGGTGACCCCGGGGCGGCTGTCGGCGTAGGCCTGCGCCCGGGCGATCCGCGCCCGCAGGTCCGCGCCGAAGGGGTCACCCGCGCCGGCGTCCGGCGACGCCGGCGGCCGGGGTGGCGGCGCGGGCGACGGGCCCAGCGCGAAGGCCGCGAGCAGCGCGGCGAGCAGGAGCTTGCCCATGAAGTCCCCCGGGTGACGGCGAGCGGGTGTGTCCACCGTGCAGACTGGCACGGACGACCTCGCCGGGGCGAGCACCGGCGGTCACCGCGGCCCGGCCGGCCGCGGTGACCACCGGCCCGTCACGGGTTGACCGTCAGGAGGTGGGCGCGGTACCCCTCGCCGTAGGTCTTGGTGGGCGTGCCCGCGTAGTCCTCGATCAGCACGTTGCCGCCGCTGCAGCCCCAGGGGTTCCACGTCCAGGCCGTGTACCCGAGGTGGTGCGCGTCCAGCCAGGCCAGCACCTGGTCGACGTAGTCGTGCGCGCAGCTGTTCTGCCCGATTTCCCCGGCCTGCACCGGAACCTGGGCCGCGACCGTCCCGATCTGACTGTCCCAGCAGGACACGGTGACGCAGGCGTTGAAGTTGTAGCTGTGCCAGGACGCCATCAGGTTGCCCGCCGGGTCCACGGGCTTGTACGCCAGCCACTGCGTCAGATCGTTGGTCCAGGTGAGGCCCGCGGTCATCACCACGTTCTTCGCGCCGGTCGCGCGGACGGCGTCGACGAGTTCCTGCATGCCCGCCACCGGGTAGGCGATGCCGGTGCAGGTGCCGCCGTCGCGCAGGCACTTCCACGCGGCGGCCGCGTCGGACCAGTTGGCGGCCGCGTCCGGGTAGGGCTCGTTGAACAGGTCGAACACCACGGCGTCGTCGCCCTTGAACGCGGTGGCGACCTGGGTCCAGAACGCCGGCGTGTACTGCCGGCTGGGCATCGGCTTCTGGCAGGTGGCGTTGACGTCGGTGCACGCCGACGACGTCCCGGTGTACTGGCCGTGCGTCCAGTGCAGGTCCAGGATCGGGTTGATCCCGTTGACCTCCAGGAGTTTCGCGTAGTCCTTGACCGCCTGCTGGTAGGGGGCGCCGCTGGGTGTGCCGGACAGGCCGAGCCAGCAGTCCTCGTTCAGCGGGATCCGGGCCGCGTGGATGTTCCACGCCTTCATCGCGTCGACCGAAGCCTGGTCGACCGGGCCGCTGTCCCACATGCCCTTGCCCTGCACGCAGGCGAACTCGCCGCTGGAGCGGTTGACGCCGAGCAGCCGGTAGGGCTTGCCGTCGGCGGTGAGCAGCTGGTTGCCCGAGACGTGCAGCGCGGGCGCCGGGCCGGGCGGCGGCGGGGTCGAGGTGGTCGTCGTCGGCTTGGTGATCGGGGTGGTCGCCGTGGTCGGCGGGGTGCCGGTGCACGCGGCGCCGTTGACCGCGAAGTCGGTGGGCGTGGTGTTGGTTCCGCTGTAGGAGAAGTTCGCGCCGGTGCTGACCGAGCCGCCGGCCGGGATGGCGCCGTTCCAGCTCGCGTTGGTCACGGTGATCCGCTTGCCGGACTGCGTCCACGTGCCCATCCAGCCCTGCTGGAGGGTCTGGTTCCCGGCGTAGGAGTAGGTCAGCGTCCAGCCGTCGGCCGCCGCGGAGCCGACGTTGGCGATCCCGACGGTGACGCCGAACCCGCTTCCCCAGTCGTTGGCCGAGTAGGTGACGCGGCAGGCGAACGCGGCACTCGACTCACGCGCGGACGACACCGCCGTCGTCGACGTGACGACCCCGGCGGCGACCGCGAGTCCCGCCACCGCGAGCGCGGCAGGACGTTTCCCGGCTCTTCCCCACATCGGCACTCCCTTGGGCGAAGTGAGCTTCTGGGAGCGTTCCCAGACGCCGTCACACGGTCGCTGCCCGGCCCCGGGTTGTCAATCACCAACGCCGACAATGGGGCCGAACAGCGCCCGGCGCGTTCACCCGACGACCGCAGGCGTCTCCGCCGCCTGGAGTCCCCCTACGGCCGCCACGGACGGTGGCCGCCGGGCTCGGCCGTGAAGACGGCTTCGCCCTGGCCGAGAGCGGGCAACCGGCGCCGGAAGCCCGCGGTCGCGGCCGCCGGGAGCGTGCCGCTCAGCCGGGCGACCCCGGCCTCGATCACCGGTGGCTCGCAGACGGCCTCCAGCTTGGCCAGCACGATCAGCGCCGCTCCGGCCGCGTGCTCGGGCACTTCGAGGTCGAACCGGTCCACCGGCTCGTACACGCGGGTCCGCGCCCGCCCGAGCGCCAGCGCCAGCAGCCGCGCGGTGACTTCCCGGAACCCGCCGGCCGTGCTGAGCGGCGGCTGGAATCCCGAGTGGGTCAGGGTGACGACGCAGTCGGTGACCTCCCAGCCGTGCGGGCCGCACCCCGCCGAGCGGTACACCGTCTGCTCGATGGCCGTGTGGAAGGCCCGCGGGAGTGAGCCGCGTTCGACGGCCAGCTCGTAGCGGATCCCGCTGCCGGTGTCGCCGGGAGCCACCCGCAGCCCGACCGTGGCGACCGGATCGGCCGGGCCGAGCCGGTCCAGGAACTGGACCGCTTCCCCGACACCGACGGGCTTTTCGACGTGAACCGGCTCCGGCGGCGCGAACCGGGCGGTGAGCCCGAACTCCTCGCGCAGCCGCTCGAGGAGCACCTCGATCTGGACTTCGCCGTAGGTCCGCACCGACAGGCCGCCGCGATCGACCCGGAGACCGAGCAGCGGGTCCTGGTCGCACAGCTCCCGCAACGCCTGGTGCAGCCGGGTTTCCTCGCCGGGCCGCGCGGTGACGACCGAGACGAGCCCGGGCGGCGGGAACAGCCCGGCGTCCGCCACGCCGTCCGGGGAACCGAGCCGGTCGTCGACACGGACGTCACCGAGCCCCGAGAGCCGGACCAGGTCGCCCGCACCCGCGCACGTGACCTTGGTGCCGGCGAGCGTCATCGCCGTGACCCGTCGCCGGCTTCGCTCGACCGTGCCGTCCCCCGCGCGCCGAAAGAGGTCCACCCGGTCACGCACCCGCAACGTCCCGCCGTGCACGCGGGCGTAGGCGATCCGGTCGCCGCCGCGGCCGCGTTCGATCTTGAAGACGGTCGCGCGGAGTTCGGTGCCCGGCACCGCCGTGGGCAGGAAGTCCACGATGCCGGCGATGAGCTCGGGCACGCCGGCGCCGGTCATGGCCGAGCCGAAGAACACCGGGTAGGCCACGCCGGCCGTCACCTGGCCGCGGACGGCCTCGGCGGCCGGCACCATCGCGCGGGACAGCTTCGCCCGCAGGTCGTCGAGCACCCCGGCGGGATCGACGCCGGGCTGGTCGAGCTTGTTGACGAACACCAGCGTCGGCACCCGCAGCCGGCGCAGGATGCGCCAGAGGATGCGCGTGCTCGCCTGGACGCCGCTGGGTCCCGAGACGACGAGGACGACGCCGTCGAGCACGCCGAGCGCGCGTTCGACCTCGGCGACGAAATCGGCGTGCCCGGGCGTGTCGATGACGTTGACCGTCCGGTCGCCGGCCCGGAAGGAGACCACGCCGGTGCTGATCGTGATCCCGCGCCGCCGTTCGATGGCGAGGGTGTCGGTCTGGGTGTTGCCGTCGTCGACGCGGCCGAGCGAACCGACCGCGCCGGTGTCGAACAGCAGCCGTTCGGTCAGGCTGGTCTTACCGGCGTCGACGTGGGCGAGAATCCCGATGTTGAGAGAAGTGAAGGACAAAGAGCACTCCGGATGCCGCAACGCGTACTGGGAATTCGGCGGTGTTGCGGATCTGGCGCATGCTGCCCCCTTCTGCGGACCGGTCGGAGCGGCCCGACCGTAGCCGACGGCCCGGCGGGTGACCAACGGATTAACCGCATATGCCCGCGATATCCCGTCCGGCCTACCCTCACGGCTCGTGAACAGGCGCCCCGGGCTCAGCGCGCGGCTGAAGCTCACCATCAGCTACGCCGGGTTCCTCCTGCTCGCCGGTGCGGTGCTGCTCGCCGTCGTGTGGGTGTCCCTGCTGCGGTACGTGCCCGACAACGATCAGGGCCTGCTCTGGATCGCGCCCAACCGGTACCTGCTCGTGCGCACGTTCGCGCCCGCCGCGGCCACCGCGCTCGGCTTCCTGCTCCTGTTCGGCGTCCTGGGCGGCTGGCTCCTCGCCGGGCGGATGCTCGGCCCGCTCACCCGGATCGCCGACGCCGCCCGGCTGGCCGCGCACGGCTCGCTGTCCCACCGCATCCGCCTGACCGGCCCCGCCGACGAGTTCCGCGAGCTCGCCGACGTCTTCGACACCATGCTCGAACGGCTCGAATCCCAGGTCGGCGAGCAGCAGCGGTTCGCCGCGAACGCCTCCCACGAGCTGCGCACGCCGCTGGCCGTTTCGCAGGCCATCCTCGACGTCGCCGGCCAGGACCCGGACTACCCCCGGGAGGAGCTCGTCGACCGGCTCCGCACGATGAACACCCGGGCGATCGACCTCACCGAGGCCCTCCTGCTGCTCGGCCGCAGCGACCGGCGGCACTTCACCCGCGAGGCCGTCGACCTCTCCCTCGTCGCCGAAGAAGCCGCGGAAACGCTGTTGCCACTGGCCGAACAGCGGCGGATCGAGCTGGACGTCACCGGCGAGCCGGTCCACGCGACCGGGTCCGCCGCGCTGCTCCTGCGCATGGCGACGAACCTCGTCCAGAACGCGATCGTCCACAACCTGCCGGACGGCACGGTCACCGTCCGCACCGAACGCCGTCGCTACGCGAGCGTGCTGCTGGTCGAGAACACCGGACGGCCGCTGCCGCCCGAGCTGGTCCCGACGCTGACCGAGCCCTTCCAGCGCGGGACCGCGCGCACACGCACCGACGAACACGACGGCGTCGGCCTCGGGCTGGCGATCGTGCACAGCATCGTCCGGGCCCACGACGGGATGCTGGAGCTGGCACCGCGTCCGGACGGCGGCCTCCTCGTCACGGTCCGGCTCCCCGCTCGCCGGGGCAAAAATTCCTCGGGATCGATTCAGTGAAATTCTGCTAGCCTCGCCTCGTCTCGCGGCTCACCGTGGCGCCGCTCCCGCTCGACGAACTCACGAGGAGTGCGATGACTGCCATCGTCGGTGTCAAGGGCCGTGAAGTGCTGGACAGCCGGGGCAACCCGACCGTCGAGGTCGACGTCGAGCTGGCGGACGGTTCGCGGGGCCGGGCCGCGGTGCCCTCGGGCGCCTCGACCGGGACCAGGGAAGCGGTCGAGCTGCGGGACGGGGACAAGACGCGGTTCCACGGCAAGGGCGTGCGCAAGGCCGTCG
This sequence comes from Amycolatopsis sp. NPDC004772, assembly GCF_053601215.1. Taxonomy (NCBI): domain Bacteria; kingdom Bacillati; phylum Actinomycetota; class Actinomycetes; order Pseudonocardiales; family Pseudonocardiaceae; genus Amycolatopsis; species Amycolatopsis sp. NPDC004772. The sequence continues at coordinate 35,676 of NZ_JBSGBK010000046.1, read as the reverse complement.
ACGCGGTCAACACCGAGATCGCCGAGGTGATCGTGGGCCTGGACGCCGAGGCGCAGGCAACGGTCGACCGCGCGCTGATCGAGCTGGACGGCACCGCCAACAAGGCCCGGCTCGGCGCGAACGCCACCCTGGGCGTGTCGCTCGCCGTGGTCAAGGCGGCCGCGGCCGCCAACGGGCTGCCGCTGTACCGGTACGCCGGCGGCGTGTTCGCGCACCTGCTGCCGATGCCGATGATGAACATCATCAACGGCGGCGCGCACGCGGACAACCCGATCGACTTCCAGGAGTTCATGATCGGCCCGGTCGGCGCGCCGACGTTCGCCGAAGCGGTGCGAATGGGCTCCGAGGTGTTCCACACGCTGCGCAAGTCGCTGCACGACGCCGGGCACAGCACCAACGTCGGCGACGAGGGCGGCTTCGCGCCCAACCTGAGCTCGGCCGACGAAGCGCTGGAGTTCGTGCTGCGGGCCATCGAGCAGTCCGGTTACACGCCCGGCGAAGACATCGCCCTGCTGCTCGACCCGGCGGCGTCGGAGTTCTACACCGGCGAGGTGTACGACTACACGGGCGAAGGCCGCAAGCGCAGCGTCGAAGAACACGTCGCCTACCTCGCCGAGCTCACCGCCCGCTACCCGATCGTGTCCATCGAGGACGGTCTGGCCCAGGACGACTACGCCGGCTGGAAGCAGCTGACCGACACGATCGGCGACCGCGTCCAGCTCGTCGGCGACGACGTCTTCTGCACCAACGTGAACCTGCTGAACGACGGCATCGAGCGCGGCATCGGGAACTCGATCCTGGTGAAGGTGAACCAGATCGGCACCCTGACCGAAACCCTGACCACGGTCGAGACGGCGCACAAGGCGGGCTACTCGGTGGTGATGTCCCACCGCTCCGGCGAAACGGAGGACACGACGATCGCCGACCTCGCGGTGGCCACGAACTGCGGCCAGATCAAGACCGGCTCGCTGTCGAGGGCGGACCGCACGGCCAAGTACAACCAGCTCATCCGCATCGAGGAGGAGCTCGGCGCCGAGGCCCGCTACGCCGGAGCGACCACGATCAGCGGCCGGCGCTGAGACCGCGGCCGGTCGTGAGTGGTAAGGCGGGTTCTAACCCGCCTTACCACTCACGAGCCGTCGTTCGCGCGGGGCAGGTGGCGCACCACGACACCCACGATCCGCTCCCGCGGCACGAACCCGTAGTGGCGCGAATCCCAGCTGGTCGGCCGGTTGTCGCCCAGGACCACCGTGCAGCCGGGCGGGACCAGCTCGCCGCCGAGGCCGTGGATGTCCGGGTCGGCCCAGTTCGCCGGGATGCGGTCGCCCGCCACCGCCACCACGCGCTTGAGCAGCAGCTGGTCGCCCACCGGTGCGCCGCTCGGCAACTGGGGGAAGCGCAGCAGGGCCACCTGGCCGCGGCGGGCGCGGCGGGTCCGGCGCACCAGGACCCGGTCGCCGGACGACAACGCCGGTTCCATGCTCGGACCGTCCACAGTGGTCATGATCAGCCGGCGGCGGACGGCGAAGACGCCGAAAGCCAACAGCGCTAGGAAAACTTTCACGACGCCGCCTGGTACCCGTCGGCCTGCAGGCGGAACAGGCGGGCGTAATCCCCGTCGGCAGCGAGCAGGCTGTCGTGCGTTCCCAGTTCCGTCACGCGGCCGTCCTCGAGGACGGCGATGCTGTCGGCGTCGCGGACCGTGCTCAGCCGGTGCGAGATGAGCAGGCTCGTGCGGCCCTGCCGGTGCTCGCGGATGCGGGCGTGCACCTCGTGTTCGGCCTCCGGGTCGAGGCCGGAGCTCGGCTCGTCGAGGATCATCAGGTCGCGGCCCTCCCGGACGAGCGACCGAGCCAGCGCCAGCCGCTGCCACTGCCCGCCGGACAGCACCACGCCGGCCGAGGTGCCGATCTCGAAGATGCGGGTGAGCGGCGTGTCGTAGCCCTCCGGCAGGGCGGCGATCCGGTCGTGCGCGCCCGCGCGGGTCGCCGCGGCCACCAGCCGGGCTCGATCGTCCAGTGCGGACAGTTCGCCGAGCCCGATGTTCTCGGCCGCCGTCATGTCGTAGTTCATGTGGTCCTGGAACACCGCGCTGATCCGGTTGCGCAGCAGGGCGTGCGGCACGTCGCACAGGTCGACGCCGTCCCAGAGGATCCGCCCGCGCGTCGGGTCGTACATGCGGCACAACAGCTTCACGAGCGTGCTCTTGCCCGCGCCGTTGAGACCGACGAGAGCGACCGCGGTGCCGTGCGGGATCGTGAGGTCGACCCCGCGCAGCACCCACGGGTGCTCGTCGCTGTAGCGGAACCAGACGTCGCGCAGCTCGATCCCGTGCCGCAGCGGGGGAACCGTGTCGCGGGACCCGCTCGGCAGGTCGGGTTCCGCGCGGACCACGGCGACGTGGTGCGCGAACGACAGCAGCCGGGCCTGGCCGTTGGCGATCGACGACGCCAGCGTCCCCAGCGCGGCCTGCACCCCGGCGACGGCGGCGACGAACATCGAGACGTCGCCGGCGCTGAGCGACCCGGCGCGCGCCGACGTGATCGCCCACCAGAGACCAGCCCCGGCGACGGCCGCGCTCAGCGCCGTCAGCCCGCCCATCGTCCACAGCTCCCGGACGTCCATCCGGCGCTGGGCTTCGTTGGCGCTGCGGCGTTCGTCCATCAGCCGGGCGCGCAGGAACGCCCCGATGCCGAACAGGCGGATCTCGGTCGCGGCGGGGATGCCGGTGAGCAGCTGGGTGTAGAAGAACTCGCGCCGGGCGAACCGCTCGATCCGCCACTCGACCGCGGCGCGGCGGCGGGACAGCAGCAGTTCGGCGAGCAGCGCAGGAAGCGCGGCGGCCAGCACGACGCCGGTCATCGCCGGGCTCAGCAGGAGCAGCGAGCCGAGGAAGCCGGCCAGGGACAGCGTTCCGCTGAGCGTGCCGCCGACGCCGTCGACGATCTCCGGCATCCGCCCGCAGCTCTCCTGGGCCAGCCGCAACCGGTCCTGGTAGGCGGGGTCCTCGAAGGTGCGCAACCCGACCTGGCGGCCGAGGGCGGCGAACAGCCGGTCGGTGGCGACCGTGCTCGCCGCCCGGCCGATCTGCGCGCGGACGTAGTGGGTGAGCACGGGCAGCGCGGCGACGGCGAGCCCGGTGAGCACCAGCGCCCCGGCGAGGCCGCCGACCGAGCCCGTGCGCTCGACGAGCCGGTCGAGGACGAGCTTGGTCAGCCAGGCGGTGGCGATCGGGGCGGCGGCCGCGGCCACCGTCAGCACCAGCAGGCCCAGCAGCCGTGCCGGGCCGGACCGCCACAGCAGCGCGGCGGCGGCCGCGGCCGCCGCCCGCACCTGGCCCGCGCCGATCCGCCGGTCCGGTTCCGCCACGGTCACCGGCCGGCGGGCACGGGCAGCTCGTGCACCCGTCCGGCGGTCGCGGTCACCCGCCCGCCGTCGACGACGTACAGCGCGGGCGTCCAGGTGTTGCGGAACGCGGCGGCGACCGGGCCGCCGTCGAACGCCGCCGTCACCACGTGGGCGACCTCGGCGAGCGCGCGCACGGTTTCCGGCTCGTCGCCGGCGAAGACGGCGACGACGTTGTCACGGCCTTGCGCGCGGGCGTAGGCGAGGAAGCCGGGAAGGGTTTCGTGGCAGGCGACGCAGTCGGCGGAGAAGAACGCCACGGTGCCATTCAGCTCGGCAGCCGTGAGCGGCTCGCCGTCGGTCGTGGTGACGGCGAACTCGCCGACGGCCGCACCGGGCTGCAGCGCGAAGAGCGAACCGGAATTCGGCTGCCCGGTCTGCGTCCTCATCCGGCGCAGGATGCCGACGGTCAGGAGCAGGTTGAGCAGGCAGCACAGGCCGAGCAGCACCAGCGCGGCGACGACGATGGGCATCAGGAACTCCTTGCGAACAGGACAGCGATGTCGTCCATGGCGATGACGAGCACGGCCACCACGACGCCGGCCGCGAAGGCCACCGCGGCCCCGGCGACGGACGGCAGGTGCTCCGGCGCGAGCGCGCCGAGGACGGCGGAGCAGATCAGCAGGGTGTTGCGGACCAGGTGACGCGGACCGATCGGGGATTCGGTCGCGCCGAAGCAGCGGCAGGGAGCACGCCGCCCGCGTCGCAGTGAAGCGGCTATGGCGGCGGTGAAAGCCAGCAGCAACGCCGTCGCGAGGGCGAAACCGGCGATCGGGGTGACCAGCACGAGGACGGCGGAGGCGAGTTCGGTGCCCACGACGGCCACCGACACCGGCGTCACCCACCGCGCGGGCATCGGCACCAGCGCGGGCACCGAGCGCGCGAACCCGCGGAAGTCCCGCAGCTTCGAGAACGACGAAGCGGCGAACACCACGGCGATCAGCGCCGTGCCGGCGGCCCGCAGGTACTCCATGTCACTCCCCCACACCGGGTGGTGTCCGCGGGGAAGGGGGCGGACACCACCCGGCACGTCGCCGGTGCGGCTCAGCAGCTGCTGCGGACCTTGGACCACTCGCAGCCGGTCTGCGGGCAGCAGAACCGGTACCAGTAGCCGGGGTGGCCCTGGGCGTTGCAGAAGTAGGCGCCGCTGCAGGCCGAAGCCTCGGCGGTGGGCACGAGCCGGTTGAGCACGCGGTCGATCAGGCGCCCCATGGTGTCTCCCTTCGACGGTGGGTGTCCGAGGCGTGGGAAGTGGTTCGCACCCCCCGCGCCGGCTGCGAGCATTGCGGGCGGCGCGGGGCCCGGGCAGCAATCTCGGACGAACCCGGACGGCGCCGGTCAGCCGCCCGCCGCCACCGGGCGACCCAGCGCCGCCGCGATCTCCGGCGACTCCGGCAACCCCAGCTCCCGGTGCCGCTCCCGCGCCGCCAGCCAATGGCGCCGCGCGCCCTCCGGATCACCAACCGCGGTCAACGCCCTGGCCAAGCCCGTGTGCGCCCGCGCTGCCGCGTGCAAACTGCCCAATTCCGCCGCCATCGCCAACGCGCACTCGTGGGTCGTGCGGGCGTCGTCCGTGCGGCCGAGTTCCTGGGACGCCTCCGCCAGGCACAGCAGCGCCTCCACGTGCAGGTCGCGGTCGCCCGCCTGCTCGGCGATCGCCGTCGCGCGGCGGAAGTACGTGCAGGCCTCGGCGTGGCTGCCCGACCGCAGGTGCGTGTCGCCGATGTTGAGCAGGGTGCGGCCGGTGTCGCACAGGTCGCCGGACTGCTGGTCCATGGCCAGTGCCTTCAGGTGGCTCTCCAGCGCCTCCGCGTACCAGCCCAGCCGCCCGTAGACGAAGCCGAGGTTGGTCAGCGCGGTCCGCTCGCCCGCCCGGTCGCTCAGCTCGCGCGCCAGCGACAACGTCTCCCGCTGAAAGCCCGCCGAGCGCACGAAATCGGCGTTCCAGGAGGCGATCGCGCCCAGTGTGCCGAGCGCCCGGCACTCGCCGGAACGGTCTCCGGCGCCGCGGAAGCAGGCCAGTGCCTCCTCGGCGTGCCGGGTCGCGACGTCGTAGCGCCCGACCTGGCCGTGGGTGGCCGCCAGGCTCAGCAGCGCGTGCCCGCGGGCGATCGGGTCCGCCGACTCCGCCGCGCTCGTGTGCAGGACCAGCGCCTCGCTCAGGTGGCCGCCGGTCTGCAGGTACCGGAACAGCAGCCGCGACAGCAGGCCCGCATGGCCGGACGGCACCCCGTGCACGCCGGCGCCGACCAGGTTGGCCCGTTCGGCGTCCAGCCACGCGGTCGCCGGCTCGCGGTCGGCCAGCGGCGGGATCGGCAGGCCGGGGTCGGGAACGCGGAACCGGTAGTCCCGCATCCGCGGCGCGTACTGGTCCATCGCGGTCGCCGCGGCGTAGGTGTAGTAGTCGAGCAGCCGGGTCACCGCGGCCTTCCGGGCGGCGGGCGCGTCCTCGTCCTGCGCCCGCGCCATCCCGAACGCGCGGATGAGGTCGTGCAGCTCGAACCGGCCCGCCTCCCCGCGCCGCACCAGGCTGGCCGCGACGAGCCGGTCCGCGGTCCGGGTCGCCTCCGCCAGGCCGGTCCCGGCCAGGGCGGCGACGCCGTAGGCGTCCAGGTCGGCGCCCGGGTGCAGGGCGAGCAGCCGCAGGACCCGCCGTTCCGGCTCGGCGAGCTGGTCGTAGGACAGGCTGATGGACGCGTCCACGGCGTTGTCGAGCCGCAGGTGCGCACGCCGCTGCTCCAGCCGCTCCAGGTGGTCGGCCAGCAGCCACGACCGGTGGGCCGGCGCGGTGATCCAGAGCGCGGCGAGGCTCAGCGCGAGCGGCAGCCGCCCGAGTTCGGCGGTGATCCGCCGGGCCACGCCGGGCGCCTGGTCGACCCGCGCCGCACCGACCGTGCGTCTCAGGTACGCGAACGCGTCGTCGGGGCTCAGCACGTCCAGCGGCACGGGCGTGGCCCCCGCCAGTCCGGTGAGCGCCAGGCGGCTGGTGACGAGCACCGGGCCGCCCCGCTCGCCGGGCAGCAGCGGCCGGACCTGGTCCTCGCTGCCGGCGTTGTCGAGGACGACCAGCAGCCGCCGCCCGGCCGAACGCTCCTGGTAGACCCGCGTCTTGCCGGCGAGGTCGGCGGGGACGGCGTGGCCGGGGACGCCGAGCAGGCGCAGGAACGAGTCGAGCACCGCGCCCGGGTCCACCGGCGGCTGGCCGGAGTCGGGGTGGAACCCGCGCAGGTTCACGAAGAGCGCGTTGTCGCACCGGCCCGTCCGCACCAGCTCGTGTCCGAAGTGGACGGCCAGCCCGGTCTTGCCGACCCCGGCCATGCCCGCGATCACCCCCGGCCCACCCGCGCCGAGCACCTCGCCGAGCCGCGCGAGCTCCGCCCGGCGCCCGGTGAAGTGCGGGACGGCCTCCGGCAGGCCGAGCTGGGCCTGCACGAAGGTCGCCGCCTCCGCGCGGCCGCGGACCACCCGCAGCACGTCCTGCCACTCGCCGACGTACCCCGGGTCCGGGTGCAGCACCTCGACCACGGCCAGCAGCAGGTCGGTGTTGGGCCGCGCCCGGCCGGTCTTGAAGCAGTCGGCGACGGTCGTGCGGGCGGTCCGCTCCCCGGGCGGGCGCCCGGCGGCCGTCCAGAGCCGGTTGACCCGCTCGGCGATCTGCGCGTACGACGGGCCGCCCGCCCACGCCTTGAGCAACCGCAGCTGCCCGATCAGCTCGGCCAGCGTGCGCGCAAGCCCCGGATCGGGTGGTTCGGTGAACGCCATTCCGCCATGGTGGCCGCGTTTCCGCGATCGGCGTCCCGATTTCGCCCCAGAAGGCGCCCGGTTCGGCGTCAGCCGAAAAGCGACAAATCGACAGACTCGGCCAAGGCCCGGTAGCCGGCGTCGCTGCCGTGCAGGAAGTCGCCGGAGTGGAACTCCGCCCGGATCCGGCTCGGCTGGTCCGGATCGCGCCAGACGGCGTCGAAGTCCAGCACCGCGTCGAACGCCCCGCCGGTGCGGATCCACTCGTTCACCACCTGCCGCGCGGCCTCGCCCTCCGCGGAGTAGGCCTCCGAACCGCCGAAGGGCGCGATGGTGGTGGCGGTGTTGGTCCGGCCGGACGGGATCGTCGCGTGGGCCGAGGACCGGGAGCCGGACGTGGGCTCGTTCGAGGAAGCCGTGCGCCGCTGGTTCTGAACCCGGGACCTGGCTGCGCGGTTCCCCGGCCGAGCCGATGGTAACGAAACGGCAACGGCACTCTGCCGGTTTGAACCGCTCGTCCGAAATGCCCGTTTCTGCCTACGTCAGGACCGGCGGCCGGAGGTCCGGAACTTCGGTCGCTCCCCGGGTCCCGCACGTCCGGACCGGACGTGTCGCTGGTCGCTGCCCGGGCCGCGCGTCACCTTGCCGCGCCCGGGAAACCGAACGAGGTGAACAACTCCATGCCCCGAAAACCCGCCACGGGCCGGCACCGCATCACCCGGCGCACCAAGCTCGCCACCCTCGGCCTGGGCCTGGCGCTCGCCGCCGGTGCCCTGGTCGTCGCCACCACCACCGGCGGCACCGGTACCGCCGGAGCGTCCGAAGTGGACAAGTCGTTCTTCGTCGACATCACGAAGGTGCCCAAGGGCACGAACGTCAACCAGGCCCTGCAACGCCAAGGCGCCCGCGGAACCTTCACCGTGGACTGCGGCCGCAACGAAAACCAGCACTTCAACCCGGACAACTTCATCGCCCAGCCCGGTGTCCGCAACGGCGCCGAGCACCTGCACGACTACGTCGGCAACCTCTCCACCAACGCCGACTCCACCAACGAGAGCCTCGCGAAGGCCGGCACCACCTGCAAGAACGGCGACAAGTCGACGTACTTCTGGCCGGTCGTCCGCATCGACACCGAGGAAGACGAAGAGAACCCGCCCGCCAAGGAGGTCTCCGGCGATCGCGAGCGGGCCAAGCAGGAGAAGGCCGGGACGCAGGTCGACTGCCCGGACGTCGCCAGCAAGCTCGCCGACGTCCCCGACCAGGCCGCCGCCGAGGTCGAGCGCAACCTCGACTTGCTCGACAACCAGGTCGAGGAGGCGAACGCGCGGATCGCGGGCGGCGACCTCAAGTCGGAGCAGGACATCCGCAACGCCGTGCTGAACCCGCTCGGCGACAAGCGCAAGGCGACTCTCGACCGCATGGCCATCGCCATCGGCCGGACCGGGGCGAAGCCGGAGGACCTGGGCGGTCTGGCGGCCTGCGCCCTGAAGAAGAACGGCCAGGGCGGGCTCGACAACGGCGGCGGCAACAGCACCGGCAAGCCCGCCGAACTGCCGGGGGTCGACGAGAACAACGAGATCGGTGACAACGAAGGCGAGATCCAGCGCGTCGAGCGGGCCGATCTGACCTTCACCAGCGGTGGCGCCCGCCGGGTCGTGGCGATGCCGCAGTTCCTCCGGATCCTCTACGGCGACGCCAAGCAGAGCACGAACGGGCCGGCCAACGTCCGGCCGAGCTGGACGTGCAGCGGGTTCGAGGACCGGCTCACCGACAAGTACCCGATCTGTCCCGAGGGCAGCAAGGTCAAGCGCATCCACGCCTTCCCGAACTGCTGGGACGGCAAGAACATCGACAGCGCCAACCACCGCTCGCACATCGTGTTCGCCGATCAGCAGGGCCGGTGCCCGCAGGGCTTCAAGAACGTCCCGCAGCTGCGGATCACGCTGACCTACAACATCCCCCGGGAGGTTCAGGTCAACGGACAGTACAAAGTGGACGCCTTCGAGCAGGAGAACCACAACCCCCGCTCGGACCACGACGACTTCGCCAACGTCATGGGCCAGCGCCTGATGAACCAGGTGGTCCGCTGCATCAACAGCGGCCAGCGCTGTTCGCAGTGAACGTCCGGTAGGTACGGCTCAGGGCCGGAAAGCGTCTGCTTTCCGGCCCTGAGCGCGGGGGCTTACTGGTGCAGGAGGGAGGTCGCCGGCCCGAGGAGAGAGCCCGCGCCCTGCTGGTTCAGGTTCGGCATCGCGGGGAGAAGTCCCTGGACGTTCGGCAGGAGCCCGCCCAGCAGCGGCAGCCCGTCGCCGATGGCCCGGCCCGACTTCGCCGTCCGCGGCAGCGTCGGCAGGCCGGTCGCCGTCAGCTCGCTGCCGAGCGGCGCGTTGAGGTCCGGTTCCGGCAGGTCGCCGTCGACCTCGGCACTCGGGACGTCCTGCAGCAGGGACGCCGGCACCGAGTACCGCACGGTCGGCGCGGGCAGCGCCTGGGCGACGGGCAGCACCGCGTCGACGGCCTGGGCCGGCTGCGGCAGCTCCACGCCGGCCGCGGCGGCGCTCCCGGCGCCGACCAGCAGGAGGCCGCCGCTGACCAGGGCGACCTGCAGGATTCGCTTGGTGTGAATGCGCATGACAAATACTCCTTCGAGCAAGACTGGGTGATTGGTCCGCGGAAAAACGAGGCGGATCAATCAGGCGTGACGCCGGGCCGGATTTCCGCGGACACCACACCACGGTGCGGCGCACCATTCCGGCAGCGCACCGACTGCGCGCGGGGTGCGGAATCCGGCAGCACGACATCGCCGTAACCGCGATCCTGCCCGGATGCGGGACCGGCATTGGCCGAAATCGAGCAGGGCGGCGGCCACGATCGTCCGCCGGGAGTATTCCCGCCGTGCTCGGCCTGGAGGTCGGCCGGCAACGGTCCCGTGGTCGTGACGACACGAACCGGGACCATCGCCGGCGCGGGGCCGGCCGGTCGCTCGCGCGGGACGCTGTCCACCATCGCGGGCGCGGCTTCGACCGGCCTCGCCGCGCTGGGACTCGCTTTTTCCGCGTGGTCGCGAGGACCTTCGACCGGCCTGTCGAGCTCGGTCGGCCCCGCCGCGGCAATTCTCCCGACGGCGGCGACGGCCGCGGGGATGGCCTTGGGGACCTGGCTTTTCACCAGGTCGGCCAGCCGAGCCGGGTCCACGCCCGGCAATTCGGGCACCACGGGCAGCACCGGGGCAGCCATCCCGAGCGGGCCGTCGGTGACCTGGGTGACGGTGCTGGCCGACGCGGTGGCCGTGAGCCACGCAAGCGCACAGGCGGCGGCCGCGCCCCCGACGACGACGAGGGCGCGCACCAGGAACCGACCGGCCTTCGCCGTGTCGTTTTCCCGCCTGGTCACGATTCGCAGTCCCGTCTGTTCCACCACCGACGATCAATCCCGCCGATTCGGCAGCTTCACCATAACGACACCGCATTCACCGCCGTGACGCACCCCCGTTTTCCGGGCACGCACAATTGTGGCAATTCACCCGGTACAGCGATATAAAAGCTGAATACCGGGGATTTTCGTCAGCCCGATCGGGGGATCACGGCCGCAACAGGACCTTGGTCCAGCCGTCTTCGCGGTGGTCGAACCGCTCGTAGCCCTCGGCCGCCTGCTCCAGCGGCAGTTCGTGCGACACGAGGAACGAGGGGTTGGCCCGGCCGGTGATGATCAGGTCGCGCAGCCGCCGGTTGTACCGCTTGACCGGGCACTGCCCGGTGCCCATGCGCTGGCCCTTCGTGAACAGCGTGCCGTAGTCGAACCCGATCCGGCCTTCCTTCGCTCCCTCGGTCGCCGCGCCCGGGTCCTGCGGGACGTAGACGCCGACGACACCGATGCCGCCGGTCGAGCGCACCGACTTGACCAGGTTGTCCAGCACCAGCTCCGGGTGTTCCTGGCCGGAGTGGTCGTGCGCCTGGTAGCCGACGGCCTCGACCCCGCAGTCCGCGCCCTGGCCGCCGGTGGCCGCCATGATCTGCTCGACCGGGTCCGCTTCGCTGAAGTCCACCGGCAGCACGCCGATCTTCTCGGCCATGGCCAGCCGGTCGCGTTCCTTGTCGACGACGTAGACCTCGGCCGCACCGCGGAGCACCGCGCTGTGCGCGGCCAGCAGGCCCACCGGCCCGGCCCCGAACACGACCACCCGGTCCCCCGGGCGCATCCCGGCCAGCTCGGTGCCGTGCCAGCCGGTCGGGAAGATGTCCGACAGCATCGTGAAGTCGTTCTCGTACTCGGTGCCTGCGGGCAGGTCGAGCAGGTTGAAGTCGGCGTAGGGCACGCGCAGGTACTCGGCCTGGCCGCCGTCGTAGGGGCCCATGTTCGCGTAGCCGTACGCGGCGCCGTCCATGCCTTCGGCCGGGTTGACCCGCAGGCAGAACGACGTCCAGCCCTCCAGGCAGTTCCGGCAGGTGCCGCAGGCGATGTTGAACGGCACGGACACCCGGTCGCCCACCTTCACCCGGGTGACGCCCGCGCCGATCTCGACGACGATGCCCATGTTCTCGTGGCCGAGGACCTTGCCCTCCTCGACCGCGGTCCGGCCTTCGTACATGTGCAGGTCGGAGCCGCAGATGTTCGTCGTCGTGATCTTCACGATCGCATCCGTCGGCTGCTCGATTCCCGGATCGGGCACCTCGCGCACTTCCACCTGGCGCGGACCCCGGTACACCACTGCCTTCATCTCGGCTCCCATCGATCACCGCATGTCCGGCGCGGCTACCCGGCGTGTCCCGCGGTAACCCCGATCAGGTGAGGTCGAGGATCGTCTTCCCGCGGCCGTGCCCGGAATCGAGCCGCTCGTGCGCTTTGCGCACCTGGTCGAGCGGCAGGACCTCGTCGACGACCGGCCGGGCCTGGCGCCGTTCGAACACCGGGGTCAGCTCCTCCAGGCGACGGCGTTCGCGGGTGAGCATGATCCCGTGCAGCTGCTGGTTGCGCTGGTACAGCGGGCTCAGCTCGCCCTCGGGGGCCAGGACCGTCGCGATCCGGCCGAACGCCCGGGTCGCCGCGCAGCTCTTGACCAGGTTCTCCCCGCCGACGAGATCCAGCACGGCGTCGACACCGGTACCGCCGGTGTGCTCCAGCGCCACCTCGACCGGGTCGGCGGCGTGGTAGTCGATCGGGACCGCGCCCAGGTCACGCAGGAGATCCTGGTTGTCGGGGCCGGCCGTGGCCAGCACCCGGGCGCCCGCCGCGGCGGCGAACTGGACGGCGAACGTGCCGACCCCGCCCGCACCGGCGTGCACCAGCACCGTCTCACCGGGACGGACGGCGAGCCGGCGCACGATCGCCTCCCACGCCGTGCCCCCGGCCAGCGGGATCGCCGCCGCTTCGACGTGGCTGAGCCCGCGGGGCTTGGGTGCCGCGATGGCCGCGGCCACGACGTTCAGCTCGGTGTAGCCGCCCGACCGGGACGTCATTTCCGGCGTGTAGTAAACCTCGTCGCCCTCGGCGAACTCCGTCACGCCGGCGCCGAGCGCCTCCACCACACCCGAGACGTCACCGCCCAGGACGGCCGGCAGTTCGAGGTCCGGGATCGCCACCCCCTGCCGGATCTTCGCCTCCACCGGGTTCGTCCCCGACGCGAACACCCGGACCAGGATCTCCCCCGGCCCCGGCTCGGGCCGGTCGACCTCTTCCAGCGTCAGGACTTCCGGACCACCGAATTCCGCCATCACCACGGCTTGTACAGACATCCCGTTCGCGTACCCGGCGAAGGACCGGGCAAACGACTTCCGTTTGCCACCCACTCGCGCGGGTAGCCGCCCAGCGCGGCGTGGTGTGCGCCGCCCTGACCGGAAGGAGCACGACGTGCCCGCACGCACCGCCGACGGCCCGGACCTGCTGCCCGAAACCGAAGAGCTGGCCACCGGCAAGAACTTTGCCGCGGTCACCACCGTGCTGCCGAGCGGGCGGCTGCAGACCCAGATGATCTGGGTCGACGTCGAGGACGGCGAGATCGTGCTCAACACCGAAACCCACCGCGTGAAGGCCCACAACGTCGCCCGCGACCCGCGGATCACCGTGCTGATCCGGGACGAGGCGAACCCCTACCGCTACGCCGAGGTCCGCGGCCAGGTGACCGGCGTCGAGAACGGCGAACGCGCCCGCCGCCAGGTCGACCGGCTGTCCCGCAAGTACACCGGCGAGGACTACCCACCGGACAACATCAAGTCCGAGCGCGTCATCCTGCGCGTGACCCCCGAGCGGCAGACCTACATCGACCAGGCCAAGGGCATCGCCGACTGACCAGGAGGACGGAACGTGGGACTGCTCGACGAACGGGACCGCTGGTCCGGCCGGGTGTTCACCGGCGAATGGACCTCCACCGGCGCAACCACGGCCTCGACCGAGCCCGCCACCGGCGACGAGCTCGGCCAGGTCGGCACGGCCACCGCCGACGACGTCGCCCGCTCCGCCGCCACCGCGGCCGAAAGCGCGCGGGACTGGGCGCACGCCGGCTACCGGGAACGCGCCGCCGTCCTGCGCCGCGCCGCGGCCCTGTTCGAACAGCACCGCGACGAGATCGCCGGCTGGCTCACCCGCGAAGCCGGGAAAACCGCCACCGCCGTCGAACTCGAGCTGAACCTCACCCTCGACGAGCTGCACGAAGCCGCGTCGCTGGCCAGCGCACCGTGGGGCACCCTGCTGCCCACCACCCAACCCGGCCGCACCAGCATGGCCCGGCGCGTCCCCTTCGGCGTGGTCGCGGTGATCGCGCCGTGGAACTTCCCCCTCATCCTGGCCATGCGGTCGGTCGCCCCGGCCCTGGCGACCGGCAACGCGGTCGTGCTCAAACCCGCCAGCGACACCGCGATCTGCTGCGGCGTCGTCATCGCCCGCCTCTTCGAAGAAGCCGGCCTGCCCGCGGGGGTGCTGCACATGCTGCCCGGCAAGGGCAGCGAACTCGGCAACGCCGTCGCCGAAGACCCGCACATCGACATGATCTCCTTCACCGGCTCGACCCCGGTCGGCCGCGAACTGGCGAAGGCGGCGGCCGCCGGGTTCAAGAAGTTCGTCTCCGAACTCGGCGGCAACAACGCGTTCGTCGTCCTCGACGACGCCGACGTCCCGGCCGCCGCGGCCGCGGGCGCGTTCGGCAGCTTCGTCCACCAGGGCCAGGTCTGCATGGCCGTGGGCCGCCACCTGGTCGCCGAGAAGATCGCCGGCGCCTACGTCGAAGAACTCACGCGGATCGCCGACGGCCTGCGGGTCGGCGATCCCCGCGAGGACGTCGACCTGGGGCCGGTCATCAACTCCAGCCAGGCCGACCACATCGAATCGGTCGTGGCGCGATCGGTCGACGCGGGCGCGAAGGTCACCTCCGGCGGCCGCCACGACGGCTTGTTCTTCCGGCCGACCGTGCTCGCCGGCGTCGCCCCCGAGATGCCGGCCTTCACCGAGGAGATCTTCGGCCCGGTCGCGGTCGTCACCACCTTCACCGACGACGACGAAGCCGTCCGCCTCGCCAACGCCACCCCGTACGGGCTCGTCGCCGGAGTCCACAGTGGATCCGCCGTTCGCGCCCGCGCGGTCGGCGACCGGCTGCACGCCGGCATGGTGCACGTCAACGACCAGACCGTGAACGACGAAACCATCGCTCCCTTCGGCGGGATCGGCGAATCCGGAGGCAGCAGCCGGTTCGGCTCGTTCGTCAACCTCGACGAGTTCACCCGCTGGCAGTGGGTCACGGTCCGCGACGAGCAAAGCCGGCCCCGGCTGTGAGCACCGGCCGGCCGGCGCGGACCGTGACCGGCGCCCGTGGAACGGTCAAGCGGAGACGTCCAGGACGGTCTTGAGCCAGCCTTCCTCGCGACGGTCGAACGTCTCGTACGCCGAGATCGCGTTCGCCGGTTCCTCGTGCTGGGTGATGAACGCCAGCGGGTCCACCGCGCCGGAGGCGACCAGGCCCAGCAGCCGCGGCACGTACCGGCGGTGGTTGCAGTTGCCCAGCTTGACGGTCAGGTTGCGGTTCATCGCGTCGCCCAGCGGGAACCGGTCGAACCCCGGCGGGTACACGCCGATCACGCCGATGCTGCCCGCCTTCGCGACGGCCTCCACCGCCCACCGCGCGGCCAGGCTCGGCGCGTCCCCGGGCACCCACTGCTCCCCCGACGGCGAGGCGTCCGGCGCGGCCAGCGCCCGCTCCTGATCGAACTGTTCCGCCTGCTCCGCGAGCTTCTCGGCGGCCGGGCCGCTCGAGGGCCGCTGCGCGTCGACGCCGACCGCGTCGATCACCCGGTCCACCCCGATGCCACCGGTCAGCTCCTTCACCACCGCGACCGGGTCCTCGCGGTTGAAGTCGACGGTTTCGGCGTTCTGCCCGCGGGCCTTGTCCAGCCGTGACGGCAGCCCGTCGACGACGAACACGCGCCCCGCGCCCTGCCGCTTGGCCGAGGCGATGGCGAACTGCCCGACCACGCCGGCGCCCAGCACCAGCACGCTGTCGCCGTGGCCGACCTCGGCCAGCCGGGCGCCGAACCAGGCGGTCGGGAAGATGTCCGAGACCAGGATCGCCTGGTCGTCGCTCACCGGGTCGGGGATGCGCACCAGCGTGGTCATCGCGAACGGGATCCGGGCGTACTCGGCCTGGAGCCCGTCGACCGGGCCGGTCGTTTCGGGGCCGCCGAAGAACGACGTCCCCGCCGACGGCCCGTTCGGGTTGGCCGTGTCGCACTGGGCGAAGTACCCGGCCCGGCAGTACGAACAGGTGCCGCACCCGATCGTGGACGTGACGACCACGCGGTCACCGGGTGAGAACCCGCGCACGGCCGGACCGACCTCTTCCACCACCCCGACGGCCTCGTGCCCCAGGATCGTCCCCGGCTGCATGCCGGGCATCGTGCCGCGGACCAGGTGCAGATCGGTGCCGCAGATGGCGCTGCGGGTGACGCGGATGATCGCGTCGCTGGGTTCGAGGATCTTGGGGTCGGGCACCTCGTCGATGCGGATGTCCCCGATGCCGTGCCAGACGACTGCCTTCACTGCTCCTCCTTCGGCCGGAAGCCATCCGCGTACCCGCCGCGGTGGCCGGTACGCGCTTCGCGGCGAAGCGGTTGATGCCGCGCCGGCCGGGTACGCGGCAACGGTCCCCCATCGAACGGAGCCGTGATGACCGCGACCGACCAGCCGCTCGGCGAACTCGAAGTCGTGCACGAATTCACCGGCCCGATGCCGACCGGGGTCAGCGTGTCCCGCGGCGGCCGCGTCTTCGTCAACTTCCCGAAATGGGGCGACGACGTCCGTTTCACCGTCGCCGAACTCCGCGACGGCGACCTCGCCCCGTATCCCGGCCAGGAGTTCAACGACGCGGCGAGCGACACCGACCCGGCCGCCCTGGTCTCGGTGCAGAGCATCGTCGTCGATCCCGCCGATCGGCTCTGGCTCCTCGACACCGGAAGCCCGCTGTTCCAGCCCACCGCCCACGGCGGCCCGAAGCTGGTCCGCGTAGACCTCGAGCGCGACGAAGTCGCGGCGACGATCCTCTTCCCCGAGGACGTCGCCCTGCCCACGACGTATCTCAACGACGTGCGCTTCGACCTCGGCCGCGGGGTCGCGTTCATCACCGACTCCGCCGACCAGGGCCCCAACGGCATCATCGTCGTCGACCTGAACACCGGCGAATCCTGGCGGCGCCTGCACGACCACCCCAGCACCAAGGCCGAAGAGCCGCCGGACCTGCGCATGGTCGTCGAAGGCCGCGACTTCGTGGAGCGCTCGGAAGACGGCACGACCAGCCCGATCCGGATGGGCGCGGACGGCATCGCCATCGGCGCGGACGGCGCCCGCCTGTACTACTGCTGCCTGGCGTCCCGCCGCTGGTGGAGCGTCTCGACCGACGCCCTGATCAACCGAGACGTGGACGACGAGGCGGTCGCGGCGACGATCATCGACGAAGGCGACAAGGGCGGCGCCGGAGACGGCCTGGAAACCGACGACCAGGGCCGCCTTTACGTGACCGACGGAGAGCACAACGCCATCCACCGCCGCCACCCGGACGGCCGTTGGGAGACCGTGGTCCACGACCCCCGGTTGCTGTGGCCGGACACAATGTCGGTGGCGGACGGCTATTTGCACGTGACGGCGAACCAGCTGCACCGGCAGGACAAGTACCGCGGCGGCAAGGACGAGCGCGAGTACCCGTACGTCTTGTTCCGCACCCCGATCGACGCCGGCCCGGTGAACCTCCGCTGAAACACCGGAACCAACCTGTGCGCCACCGCCGACCACGGCCGGATCACCGGAGCGGACTGCAACGGCGACGACCCGGCCCAGCGCTGAACCATCCGCGGCGACCAGCTGACACACTCCACACCTGCGATGCGGGTCGCATCAACCAGCGCTGGTACCTCAACATCTGATGGTCCGTGTGGTGCCCCCGACGGGACTCGAACCCGCACTGAGTCGATTTTAAGTCGACTGCCTCTGCCGATTGGGCTACGGGGGCACCCACACTCTAGGCGATGCCCCGCCCCGAACCCCGAACACGCCCGACCCTCAAAAGCCGAAAGCCCCCGGCCGACGACGACCAGGGGCTGCCAGCACCGGACCTCAGGACTTCGACACGCGCGCGAACTCGTCTTTCGGGTTGTTGATCTGGCCCAGCGAGATCACCTCGCGGCGGAACAGCCCGCCCAGGATCCAGTCGAACAGGATGCGGATGCGGCGGTTCCACGTCGGCATGGCCTTGAGGTGGTACGCGCGGTGGAAGAGCCAGGCCGGGAAGCCCTTGATCTTCAGGTTCAGCGCGTCCGCCACGCCCTTGTGGAGGCCCAGGCTGGCCACCGCGCCCAGGTTCTTGTGGAAGTAGTCCTTCGGCTTTCCGCCACGCAGGACCTTGATGATGTTCTTCGCCAGCAAGCGGGCCTGGCGGACCGCGTGCTGGGCGTTCGGCGGGCAGGTCGCCGTCGGGTCCTCTTCCGTTCGGGACAGGTCCGGGATCGCCGCGTTGTCGCCCGCCGTCCAGACGTCGGGGTGGCCGACCACCTGCATCGCCGCCGTCGCTTCGAGGCGGCCTCGCTTGTCCAGCGGCAGGTCGGAGTTGGCCAGGACCGGGTTGGCCTTCACACCCGCGGTCCAGATGATCGTGTCCGTGTCGAACTCGGTTCCGTCCGAGAGCACCACGTGGCCGTTCTCGAACGACTTCGCCGCCGTCGACAGGTAGACCTCGATGCCGCGCTTCTCCAGCTGCTCGACCGTGTACACGCCCAGGGTTTCGCGGACCTCGGGCAGGATGCGGCCGGCCGCCTCGACGAGCACCCAGCGGATGTCGGAGGTCTTGATGTTCGGGTAGTAGTTCTCCACCGCGAACCGGGTCATGTCCTCGAGCTCGGCGAGGGCCTCGATGCCGGCGAAACCGCCGCCGACCACCGTGAACGTCAGGAGGCGCTTGCGCAGCTCGGGGTCGAGCGTGCTGGCCGCCTCGTCGAGTTTGGTCATGATGTGGTTGCGGAGGTAGATCGCCTCGCCGATGGTCTTGAAGGCGATGCCCTCCTCGACCAGGCCCGGGATCGGGAGGATGCGCGCGACGGCACCGAGCGCGACGACCAGGATGTCGTAGCCGAGCTGCTCGATGTGGCCGTCGGCCGCCTCGACCGTGACGGACTTCTTCTCGTTCTCGATCTTGGTGACGCGCGCGGTCAGCACGTGGCAGCGCTTCAGCACCCGCCGCAGCGGCACGACCACGTGCCGGGGCTCGATCGCGCCGGCCGCGGCCTCCGGGAGGAACGGCGCGTAGGTCATGTGGGGCTGCGGGTCAACGACGGTCACGGAGGCCTCGTTGGCCCGGAGCATCTTCTGGAGGCCGTACGCCGTGTAGAGCCCGACGTACCCACCACCGAGGACGAGGATCCGAGTCGGTTCCGACTTCGACTTCGCAGCAGCCATGTCCTCATGGTGACACCTTCGCCGCGACCCCGCTCGGGGGCCCCATCCGGCTGTGACCAGCGTCGCTGCGGTTTCCGTAACGATTCAGTTCGGCCCTGTCACCGAGGTCGCGGCGCGGAAGACGTCGGCCACCATGGCGTGGGTCACGCGATGTGTCTGGACATTGCGCGGCGAGACGTGATAACAGCCGAAAACCCGCAGGTCGTCCAGTTTCAGAACGGCCCCGTGCGCGAACGCCGGACGCGGCTGCGGCACCGCCCAGCCGGCCGCGTCCAGCACGGGCAGTAACGCCTGCCAGCCGAACGCCCCCAGCACCACGATCGCCCGCAGTGTCGGACGTAACAGTGCCAGTTCCTCGGCCAGCCACGGGCGGCAGGTGTCCCGCTCGGCCGGCGTCGGCTTGTTCTCCGGCGGCGCGCACCGCACGGGCGAAACGAGCCGGGTGCCGTACAGCTCCAGGCCGTCGCCGATCGCCGTCGACGTCGGCTGGGAGGCGAGCCCGACCTCGTGCAGGACGCGGAAGAGGAAATCACCCGATGGGTCGCCGGTGAACATCCGGCCGGTGCGGTTGGCGCCGTGCGCGGAGGGCGCCAGGCCGACGACCGCGAGCGACGCGTCCGGCGGTCCGAAGCCCGGTACCGGGCGCGCCCAGTAGTCCTCGCCGCGGAACGCCGCCTTGGTGCCCGCGACCCCCTCGCGCCAGGCCACCAGCCGTGGGCAGGCGCGGCAGCCGGCCACCGCCGCGTCCAGCTCGGGCAGGGACCTCATCGCAGCGCCGCCCGGGACAGCCGGTCGGCGTGCCGCGTGGTCTCGGGCAGGCGGTACCGAGGGGTCAGGGCCAGCGTCAGCCGGCAGGCGTGGGCGAGGTCGATCCGGTGCCCGGCCGAGACGTACACCGGTTTGACGCCGTCGCGGGTCCGCAGCACCGCGCCGACCTCCTCACCGGCGTCCACCAGGGGCGCCGACGATCCGCGGGCGGGCGCGGGCTCGGCGTGCGTGCCGACGAAGCGCGTCTTGGCGACGCCGAACGCCGGCCGCCCGGTCAGCACCCCGAGGTGGCAGGCCAGGCCGAAGCGCCGCGGGTGCGCGAGGCCGTGACCGTCGCAGACGAGGACGTCGGGCTCGTGGTCCAGCCGCTCGAGCGCGGCCAGCAGCGGCGGCAGCTCGCGGAAGGCGAACAAGCCCGGCTCGTACGGGAAGACGGCCTTCGCGCGGTGCGTCCGCTCCTCGACCACGGTCAGCCCGGCGGTCTCGAGGGTGACGACCGCCGCGGCGATGCCGCCGGCGCCGTCGTAGGCGACGTCGAGGCCGGTCACCGTCGGCGGCCGCTCGGGGCAGTCGTCGGCGAGGTCGACCCGGCCGCGGAGCCGCTCCTGCACGGCGAGCGCTTCCTCGGCCGTCGACGGCCAGTCCTCGGTGTGCACCAGGTCACCCTGCCACAGGCCGCCGTTCGCGCCGACTAAGTTGGGGCCATGGCGGACAGCACCCCCGAAGAGGCCACCGAGCCGAAGGCCGCGGAAGCGACCGAGGTCGCGGCCGAGCCGACCGATGACATCGTCACCACCCAGCACACGCTGACGGTGAAGCGGAAGAAGCTCGCGTACACGGCGAAGGCGGGCCGGGTCGTGCTCCGTAAGGAGATCGTCAAGGACGGCAAGTCCGAGGGCTTCAAGGCGAAGGCCGAGGTGTTCATCACCTCCTACACCCTCGACGACGCCGACCCGGGCTCGCGGCCGGTGACCTTCGCCTTCAACGGCGGGCCCGGCTCGTCGAGCATCTGGCTGCACATGGGCCTGCTGGGGCCGCGGCGGGTGCTCTCGGGCGACGTCGACGACCTCGTACCGCCGCCGTACGGGCTGGCCGACAACCCCGAGACGCTGCTGGTGCACAGCGATCTCGTCTTCATCGACCCGGTGTCCACCGGCTACTCGCGCGCCTCGGACGGCGGCGAGACGAAGGACTTCCACGGCTTCAAGGGCGACATCGAGTCGGTCGGCGAGATCATCCGGCTGTGGGTCTCGCGCCACGAGCGCTGGCTGTCGCCGAAGTTCCTGGCCGGCGAGTCGTACGGCACGCTGCGCGCCGCCGGGCTGGCCGCGCACCTGCAGGACCGGCACGGGCTGTACCTGAACGGCCTGCTGCTCATCTCGTCGGTGCTCGACCTCGGCACGCTGCGTTTCACGGAGGGCAACGACCTGCCGTACTCGCTGTACGTGCCGACGTACGCGGCGATCGCGCACTACCACGGCCTGCACGGCGAGCGCCCGCTCGACGACGTGCTCGCCGACGCCGAGGACTTCGCGGCGAAGGACTTGCCGTGGGCGCTGTCCCGCGGCGCCCGGCTGTCCACTCAGGACCGGACCGAGGCGGTGGCCACGCTGGCGTCGCTGACCGGCCTCACCGAGTCCTATGTGGACCGGGTGAACCTGCGGATCGAGCACGTCCGGTTCTTCACGGAGCTGCTGCGCGACCGCGGCCTGGTGGTCGGCCGGATGGACGGCCGCTTCACGACGTGGGAGCCGGACGGCGGCCGCGAGCACTCGAGCGACGACCCGTCGATCTCCCGGGTGGTCGGCGCGTACGCGGCCGCGTTCAACCACTACGTGCGGGCGGAGCTCGGGTACGCCAACGACCTGCCGTACGAGCTCATCAGCGAGGACACGTTCAAGGCGTGGTCGTACGCGGACTTCGAGGGCCGTTCGGTGTCGGTGGTCGACTCGCTGAGCTCGGCGATGCGCGCGAACCCGCACCTGAAGGTCCACGTGGCGTTCGGGCACTACGACGGCGCGACGGCGTACTACGCGGCTGAGCACGTGCTGGCCCACCTGCAGATCCCGGAGGAGCTGCGGGACAACATCGACACGGCGTACTACCCGGCCGGCCACATGATGTACATCCACGAGCCGTCGCGGGTGCAGCAGTCGAAGGACCTGGCGAAGTTCGTCAAGAAGGCGTCGAACCGCTGAGCACGGCCCGCAGCCGCCGCCACTGCACGACACCCACGACGACCTGCGCCGCCATCGCGAGCAGGGCGTAGCCGACGAGCCACGGGCGCCACTGCGGCGGCTGCGCGTGGTCGCCGGTCAGCGGTTCGAGCAGCAGCGGCAGGGCGTAGATCCCGGGCATCGCCATGAGCAGGTCGTGCAGCCGCACGGCGGTGTCCACCGCCCGGGAGGTCTCGTCCTCCGCGATGACCGGACGCCGGAGGACGTCGGTGACGATCGCGGTGGTGACCGCCGCCCCCAGGGCCAGCAGCAGGAGCCAGCCGGCCGCGTAGGTGCGGAACGGCGTCGTGGCGAAGATCGTCACGGCGAGCGCGGCCCCGCCGCCGAAGGTGATCAACGGGACGACGAGGAACCAGCCGGTCAGCTCGGTGCGCGGCGGGCCGCCGAGCGTGCCGAAGCGGGCCAGCGCCTGGCGGTCGCGGACCCGCGCGGGCAGCCAGTAGCCGAGGTGCTGGATCACCAGGAGGAAGTAGAGGAACGAGCCGTCCGCCAGCTCCGCGCCGCGGACCCCGGGCAGGAAGGTCAGGCTCAGGAACCCGATCGTGGCGGCCACGTACGCCAGGACCGCCAGGCAGACCCACCGCCACGTGCCGGGCGGGCGGGCGCCGGCGCGGAAGCCCAGCCGCAGGGCCAGCAGGTCGGTCATCGTCGGCACGTCGACGCGGTGCTTGACCAGCCAGCGTCCGGCGGCCACCCGCTCCGCCTCCGTCACCACCGTCGCCGTCACGCGGTCACCGTCCCGTAGTGGCCCGGCGGCAGCCTGCGGTTCCGGAACTCGACCGCGGCACGGGCGTAGACCGCCACGGCCAGGACGAAGTACGCCACCACCGGGACGATCCGGGCCGGGGGCCACGGCCAGTCCGCGGACAGGTCGATCCAGGGCAGGAACGTGAACAGGAACGGCACCATGAACGCCCGGGTGTCGTAGGCCCGCAAGGCCGCGTCGACGGCCGCCGATGCCGTGTCCTCGGCGAGCACCGGGGCACGCAGCGCCCGCTCGAGGACCAGCGCCGAGCACGCGCCGCCGAGCACCAGGGCCGCCGCCCAGCCCGCCGGGTGGGCAGCGATCACCGCGCACAGGACCGCGCCGCCGCCGAACGTCACCCCCATCGCGGCGAGGTACCAGCGGCCCACCTGCCCGGCCGCCTCCCGGAATGGCAGCCGGACGCCGGGGGGAACCAGCCGGGCGGCGGCGCGGTCGGCCCGCCGCACCCGGCGCCACATCAGCAGCGGATAGGCGGTGCAGACCACGGCGACCACCAGGTACCGCGCGAGCACCGGGACCGGCGGGAACAAGGCGACCACGTTGGCCACCGGAGAAAGGACCCAGAAGGCCTGATAGGACCGGGTGGCCAGCTCCCGGGCCCCGACGCGGACCGCGAGCAGCGGCGTCGGCTCGCCCACCGGCACGCCGTGCCGGGCCAGCCACGCCCGCGCCCCCTGTCTTTCGGCGAGCGTCGTCCACGCTGTCACCGCCACCATCGAACCTCCCCCTGTCCCGCCGTACACGCCCGGAGCGCCGGAATGGTTTAGCGGCCGTAGAAGCCGGGCGGCAGCCGGCGGTACCGGTGGCGGATCACCGCCCACCCCAGCAGGTGCAGGACGACGGCGGTGACCAGGTACGCCAGCGCGGACCACCCCAGCCAGCCGGGGATCGCCCAGTCGACGACGAAGACCGGCAGCGCCAGCACGGCGTAGACGGCGCACGGAGCGAACCGGTAGACGTCCTCGGCGCGCAGCACCTGGTCGACCGCCCGCGACGCCTCGTCCTCCGCGAGCACCGGTGCGCGGAGCGCCCGGCCGAGCACCAGCACGGTCGCGGCGGCGCCGGCCGCCAGCGCGAGCGTGTGCGCGCCGATTTCGGCGGCCGGCGAGTACCAGTGCTTCCAGGTGAACTGCGGCCGGGTCAGGAACGACGCGGCGCACAGCGCCGCCCCGCCGACGAACGTGACGGCCGTCGAACTCAGGTACCACCAGCCGATCTGCTTCGCCGCCACGCGGAGCGGGAGCGGGGCGCCACCACCTGTCAAGCGCTCCGCGAGCTGTTCGCGGCTCTGCGTGCGGCGCCAGCGGACCATCTGGAACGCGGCGAAGAGCAGGGCCATGCCGGCGGCCCTTCCCGGCAGGTCCACCTCGTGGAAGAACAGCACGCCCAACGGCCACAGCACCGCGAAGACGATCGCGTACGTGGGGGTTCCCCGGGCACCGATCGCACGCCCGCCCAGGCGCAGCGCGAGCAGCCGGGTCGGCAGCCACACCCGTACCCCGCGCTTGCCCAGCCACAGCCGCGCCCAGTCCACCTCGAGCACCGTCGGCTCACCCGGCAGCCTCGGGTCCACCGGCAGCGCCGGTTCACGAACGATCAACGGAACTCCCCCCGGTCCCGTCGTACACGCGAACCGCCCCGGGAAGGTTGCCTTCCCGGGGCGGATTCGTCCGGTATTCCCTACTTCAGGTACTGCGAGCCGCGCGTCACCGCCGCGTAGGCGTCGACCGCGCCGTGGCCGTAGAAGCCGTTGAACGACGGGTCTCCTTCACACGTGGCGGTGAAGTCGGGCGTGCGGCCCTCCTTCAGGTAGTCCACCGTGCGCGGGACCGGGCAGGCGATCTTCGCCGCCGTGCCCTCGAGGACGCGCTGGACCTTGTCCGGGTCCATGCCGAACTCGCCGTGGGACTTCTTGCCGTACTGCGAGATGATCAGCGCTGCGACGCCGGTGGCGTGCGGGGTGGCCATCGACGTGCCCTGCAGCCACTGGTAGTAGCCGACCCGGCCGTCGGCCGCCGTCGCCTTCTGGACACCCGCGGTGACGCCGTCCGGCGTGATGTTGCCGTCCGCGTCGATGTTGCCCTCGGCGATCCCCACGTTCTTCGGGTACGTCGAAAGGATCTCGTTCTCGAGCGTCCGGTACCACGGGGAGCCGAAGTAGTCGCGGAAGAAGCCGCCCGGAGCCGAGACCGAGATCTGCTCGAGCCCGTAGTTCGAGTAGTCCGCCTTCTTCTGCGACGGCCCGAACGCGCTCACGCCGATCGTGTGGTTGCCCTCGACCGGCAGGTTGAGGCAGGTCGAGTTGTCCACCGTGCGCGGGTGGGTGCTGTTGGCCGGGTAGTCCGGGCTCGTGGTGTCCGGCTGCGGCGCACCCAGGTCGGTGTGCTGGTTGCCCAGCGCGACCAGCATCGTGACGCCCTTGCGGTGCGCGTAGTTCAGCGCGCGCTGGGTCGCCTCGATGATCGTGCGCTGCTCGGCCTGCTCGGCGGGCGAGTCCGCCGGGTTCGCCGTGCAGTTGTACAGCCACGGGTCCGTGTAGAAGGACATGTTGACGACGTCGATGCCTGCGTCACCGGCGTAGGTGATCGCGTCGACGGTCGGCTGCAGGAAGAAGTAACCCGAGTCCTGGCCGGCGCGGATGTTCACCAGCGTCACGTTCGGTGCGACACCGGAGACGCCGAAGCCGTTGGCCGCGGCGGCGATGGTGCCGGCGACGTGCGTGCCGTGGCCGCCGTCGTCGTGGTTGGCCGGGTCGACGCAGCCGCGGAATTCACACGGTCCGTCCACCTCGGCGCCGTTGACATCGGTCGGGATGTCGCGGGTGAAGTTCCGCGAGTCGGCCAGGTCGAAGTTCGGCGCGATGTCCGGGTGCGTGCCGTCGATGCCGGTGTCGATGACGCCGACCTTGACCTGCTTGCTGCCGGCCTGCTTGGTGCGCGAGAGGTCCGAGCGGACGGACTTGAGGCCCCAGAGCTGGTCGTCCAGCGGGTCCATCCCGACGGCCTTGTTCGCGGCGGCCTTCTTCGAAGCGGCGCCGCCGCGGCCTTCCTTCTCGACGCCGGCGTCGCCCTTGGTCTTCTTGCCCGTCCGCGGCACCGAACCGATGGACTGGGCCTTGGCGGCACCGAACACCGCGCGGTTCGTGGCCACGCGCTCGGTGAAGCCGGTGGCCGGCGCGCTGGCCCTGATCAGGCCGACCGCGGTGTTGGTCTCCAGGACCGTGCCGCCCGCGGCCTTGATCGCCTGCTGGGCGCTGCCGATGCTCTGGACGTCCTTGGCGAGCACGGTGAACTCGGTCGCCGGGCCGGACAGCGCGGGCTGCGCCGACGCGGCCGGGACCGCGACGGCGGACACCGCGCCGAACAGCGGCACGGCCAGCACCGCGGCCAGAAGCCTGGGTCTCTTCACGTTTCTCCTCCTCGCGGAAAGCGGTTCCTGCACCGTATAGATCGGACAATGCGCGTACAACGGCCAAACGTCTGTTACGGAACAACCGACTTCTGCTCGGCGAAGTGACAAGCTGACAAGTGCCCGTCGGTCCTGGGCACCAGTTCCGGCACCTCCGTCGCGCACCGGTCCTCGGCCTTCCAGCAGCGCGTGCGGAACCGGCACCCGGACGGGGGATCCAGCGGGCTCGGCACGTCGCCGGTCAGCCGGATCACCTGGCGGCGGCCGCGCACGGCCGGGTCGGCCACCGGCACCGCGGACAGCAGCGCCTGGGTGTACGGGTGGGACGGTCGTTCGTAGATCTCCTCGTCGGTGCCGAGCTCGACGACCTTGCCGAGGTACATCACCGCGACCCGGTTCGACAGGTGCCGCACCACGGAAAGGTCGTGCGCGATGAAGACGTAGGACAGGCCGAACTCGCCCTGCAGGTCACCGAGCAGGTTCATCACCTGCGCCTGGATCGAGACGTCCAAGGCGGACACCGGCTCGTCGCAGATGATCACCTTGGGCCGCAGCGCGAGCGCCCGCGCGATGCCGATGCGCTGGCGCTGGCCGCCGGAGAACTGGTGCGGGTAGCGGTTGAGGTGCTCGGGGTTGAGCCCGACCACTTCGAGCAGTTCCCGCACCTTGCCCGCCCGCGAGCCCTTGGGCGCGACCTCGGAGTGGATCTCGAACGGCTCGCCGACGATGTCGCCGACCGTCATCCGCGGGTTGAGCGAGGTGTACG
The DNA here is from genome assembly GCF_053601215.1 of Amycolatopsis sp. NPDC004772. NCBI lineage: Bacteria > Bacillati > Actinomycetota > Actinomycetes > Pseudonocardiales > Pseudonocardiaceae > Amycolatopsis > Amycolatopsis sp. NPDC004772. Next base: position 8,663 of record NZ_JBSGBK010000046.1, on the reverse strand, counting down.
GGTCCTGCAGCACGATCTGGATCTCGCGGCGCAGTTTCCGCAGCTCGGCGCCGCGCATGGCGAAGATGTCACGGCCCTCGAACTTCGCGGTGCCGCCGGTCGGCTCCTCCAGGCGCATCAGCACCTGGGCGAGCGTCGACTTCCCGCAGCCGGACTCGCCGACGACGCCGAGCGTCTCGCCCGGCATCAGGTCGAACGAGACGCCGTCGACCGCCTTGACCTGGCCGATCGTGCGCTTGAACAGGATCCCGGTGCGGACCGGGAAGTACTTCTTCAGGTCGGTGACCGAGAGGATGGGGTCAGGCACGGGAGCTCACCACCTCTTCGGCGAAGTGGCACGCGCTCGTGCGGCCGAAGCCGATCGCGTGCTGCGGCGGGACCTCTTCCGAACACTTCGCTTCGGCCCGTTTGCACCGCGGGTGGAACGGGCAGCCGGGCGGGATGTCCAGCAGGCTGGGCGGCAGGCCCTTGATGGTTTCCAGGGTCTGTCCTTTGAGGTCGAGCCGGGGCAGGGAGTCCATCAGCGCGGCGGTGTAGGGGTGGGCCGGGGCGCGGAACAGCTCGACGGCGTCGGCCTGCTCGACGATCCGGCCCGCGTACATCACCGCGATCCGGTCCGCGACCTCGGCCACCACCCCGAGGTCGTGGGTGATCAGGACGAGGCCCATCTTGCGCTCGGCCTGGATCTCCTCCAGCAGGTCCATGATCTGGGCCTGCACGGTGACATCAAGGGCGGTGGTCGGCTCGTCGGCGATGAGCAGGTCCGGGTCCAGCGCCAGCGACATCGCGATCATCGCGCGCTGGCGCATGCCGCCGGAGAACTGGTGCGGGTAGTCCTTGATCCGGCGTTCGGCGGCCGGGATGCGGACGGTGTCGAGCAGTTCGATCGCCCGCTTCCGGGCGTCCTTCTTGGACATCCCGAGCCGGACGCGCAGCTGCTCCTCGATCTGGAAGCCCACGGTGAACACCGGGTTGAGCGCGGACAGCGCGTCCTGGAAGATCATCGCGATCTCGCTGCCGCGCACCTCGCGGCGGCGGTCCTCGGACGCGGTCAGCAGGTCCTCGCCGCGCCACCGCACCGCGCCCTTGGTGATCACGCCGGGCGGCATGTCGAGGATGCCCATCACCGTCTGGGCGGTGACGCTCTTCCCGGAGCCGGATTCGCCGAGGACGGCCAGCGTTTCGCCCGCGTGCACCGAGTAGCTCACGCCGTTGAGCACGTTGGCCACGCCGTCGGCGGTCCGGAACTCGACGTGCAGGTCTTCGACTTCGAGCAGGAGTTCGTTGTCGGACAAGGACTTACCTCGACTTCGGATCGAGCGCGTCGCGGATGCCGTCGCCCAGCATCACGAAGGCCAGCACGGTCAGGGTGACGAAGGCGCCGGGGAACAGCAGCATGTGCGGGTCGTTCCGGAAGTAGTCCCGCGAATCGGCGATCAGCACGCCCCACGAGATCACCGGGGCGCGCACGCCGATGCCGAGGTAGGCCAGCGTCGCTTCGGCGCCGATGAACGCGCCGAGGGCGATGGTGGCGTACACCAGCACCGGCGCGATCGTGTTCGGCAGCAGGTGCCGGAAGATGATCCGCGGGGTGCTCGCGCCGAGCCCGCGCGCGGCCTTGACGTAGTCGAGCTGCTTGGCCACCAGCGTCGCCGAGCGCATGATCCGCATCCCCACCGGCCAGCTCAACACCGCGATCGAGCAGACCACCTGGACGATGATGGTGACCGCGCCGGGGTTCGAGCCGGGCGCGTTGAACGTCGTCAGGATGACGATCGCGCCGAGCACGAACGGCAGCCCGGCGAAGATGTCGCCGAACCGCGAGAGCAGGCTGTCGACGAGCCGGCCGTAGTAGCCGGCGATGATGCCGATCACCGAGCCGAGGAGCACGGTCACCAGCGTGGAGAACAGCCCGACCAGCACCGACGCGCGGGTGCCGTAGATGGTGCGGGCGTAGACGTCCTGGCCCTGGTTGTCGTAGCCGAACCAGGCGTCCGCGGACGGGCCCTCGTTCGCGTGCGCGAGGTCGCTGAAGCCCGCGTCCCGCGAGCTGAACAGGCCGGGCGCGATCGCGATCAGCACGATGAACAGGATGATCACCGCCGAGGCGAGCACCGCCGGCTTGCGCCGCAGCTGCCGCCAAGCGTCGCTCCACAGGCTGCGGGGTTTCTGCGGGCCGGCGGCGGAATCGTCCACACGGGACAGTTCGGCCGCGTCGGCCCCGCCGCCGCCCACCAGGTTCGGGTCAGTCATAGCGGATCCTCGGGTCGAGAACGGCGTACAGCAGGTCGACGACCAGGCTCATCAGCAGGTACACCAGTACCAGCAGGACGACCACGCCGACGACGGTGGCGCTCTCCCGGTTCTGGATGCCGCGGAAGATGAGCCCGCCGAGGCCGTTGATGTTGAACACGCCTTCGGTGACGATCGCGCCGCCCATCAGGGCGCCGAGGTCGGTGCCGAGGAACGTCAGCACCGGGATCACCGAGTTGCGCAGCAGGTGGACGAGCACGACCCGGCTCTGCGGCTGGCCCTTGGCGATCGCCGTCCGGACGTAGTCGGCGCGGCGGTTCTCGGCGATGCTCGTTCTCGCCAGCCGGGCCACGTAGGCCATGGACAGGCTGCCGAGCGCGATGCCGGGCACGATGAGCTCGCCGACGCTCGGGTTGTCCGACACGCTCGCTTCGATCCAGCCGAGGCCGTTGCTGCCCAGGGCGAGCTGCAGCACGATCGCGGTGACGAACACCGGCAGCGAGATCAGGAACGTGGTCGAGACCAGCACGAGGTTGTCGAGGAAACCCTTGCCGCGCAGGCCGGTCAGCACGCCGGCGGTGAGCCCGATGACCGCTTCGATGACCACGGCGATCACGGCCAGGCGCAGCGTGATCGGGTAGGACGTGGCGATCAGCTCGCCGACGGACGTGCCGTTGAAGGTTTCGCCCCAGTCGCCGGTGAACAGGCTCCCGAGGTACTTGAAGTACTGGACGAAGATGTTGTCGTTCAGGTGGAACTTCTCGGTCATCTGGGCCACGTAGGACGCCGGGCAGGCGGCCTGGCCGCACTTGCCGGAGAACGGGTCGCCGGGGACCGCCCAGACCAGGACGTAGATGAGGAACGTGGTGCCGAAGAACACCGGGATCAGCTGGAGCAGCCGTCGCAGGACATAGCGGGTCATCAAGTGTTCCTAGTGCGCGCCGGGCGTCGTGGGCGGGGAGTCGTCCCCGCCCACGACGCCGTGGTGGTGGGAGCCGCGGCTACTTCTTCAGGACCTCGATGGACGGGTAGTCCGGCATCCGCCGGAAGTCCAGGGCCGCCGCCTTGAGGTTCTTCGACTTCGCCGCGACACCCTTCTCGTCCCACACCGGGATCGTCGGCAGGTCCTTCGCGACCAGGTCCTCGGCCTGCTGGTACAGCTTGACCGCCGCGTCCTTGTCGGCGGTGGCGTCCGCCTGGGCGAGCAGCGCGTCCACCTGCGGGTTGGAGTAGGTCGAGTCGTTCGAGGACGCGCCGGTCTTGAAGATCGGGTTGAGGAAGTCCTCGATGGACGGGTAGTCCGCCGACCAGTCCGAGCGGCCCATGCCGGTCAGCTTGTGGCCGGTCACGATGCTGCGCCACTGGCCGAAGTCGGTGGCGGGCACGAAGTCGCACTCGACGCCGAGGGTGTTCTTGATGCTGTTGCACGCCGCGACCAGCGGTTCCTTGCGGCCACCGTCCGCGTTGGACGCGATGGTCAGCTTGCCGGTGAAGCCCGACTTCTGGAAGGCCTCCTTGGCGGCGGCCGGGTCGAACTTGCAGAACTGGCAGACGCCGGGCCGCGCGCCCGGGATGCCCTGCGAGATGTAGCCGTCGGCCGGCACGTAGGTGTCGTTCATGACGGTCTTGGTGATCTGCGCGCGGTCGATCGCCATCGAGATGGCCTTGCGCAGCTCGAGGTTGTTGTAACCGGGCACGTAGTACGGGATGTTGATGGTGCTGATCCCGAGCAGGTGGCCGGTGACCAGCCGGTCGCCGAGGTCGTTCTTGTACTTCCCGCCCGCGACGGCCGACGGCGGCAGCGCCTCCATGAAGTCGAGCCGCCCGCTCAGCAGGTCCTGGTAGGCGGTCTCCTGGCTGGAGTAGATCTTGATGTCGAGGTTCTTGAACTTGACCTTGTCCTCACCCTTGTAGTCGTCGAACCGGGTGAGCTTGATGTCCTGGTTGGGCGTCCGCGAGACGAACTTGAGCGGGCCGTTGCCGATCGGGTGCTGCTCGAAGGCCTTGGGGTCCTTGAAGAACGAGTCGGGCAGCGGCGCGAAGGCCTGGTAGCCGACCTTGATGTCGAAGACGGAGAAGGGCGCGTTGAGCGTCACCTGGAACTCGTAGTCACCCTTCGCGACCAGCCCGGACATCTTGTCGGTGGCCGGCTTGGCGTTCTCGTCCTCGGGGTGGACGTCCTGGTACCCCTGGATGTTCGCGAAGAAGTCGGTGTTGAGCTGGCCGTTCGGCCCGTAGGCGCCGTAGTTCCAGGCGTCGATGAAGTTGTGCGCCTTCACCTCGGTGCCGTCGTGGAACTTCCAGCCCTGCTTGATCTTGATGTCGTAGACCTTGGAGTCGGTCGTGGTGATCGAGTCCGCCATCAGGTTGAAGGGCTTGGCGTCCGCCCCCTTGAAGCCGACCAGCGTGGCGAACATCGGCTGCAGCGCCTTGGTGCCGCCGAGGTCGTTGATGTTGGTCGGAACGAGCGCGTTCTGCGGTTCGGTGCCGTAGACGCTGACCGTGCCGTCGGGGTCCGTCTCGCCGGCGCCGGTGGAGCTGCCCGAGCCACCGCCGCACGCGGTGAGCGCGAGCGCCAGCGAGGTCATCACCACCGTGGGTCCCCAGAGCCTGCGCGAACGACGCATGATCCCCTCCATATCCGGTGTGTCCGAAAGGTGAGACGCACGCTATCGGGGCCGGTGAAGCTGATCACGGACTGCGGTGTTGCAAATGTGTGACGGTCGTCGGGACCACCTGGTTGGAGCACAACCAACGTAGGAATCCGGATACTCCGGACGGCCCAGCGCGGACAGCAGGTCATCACCCGCTCACCCACGGTTCGGTTGCGCCACAAGCCCTTTGGGGCGGCCGAACGGTCGGTCAGCCAAAACCGCGCGCAGAACACGCCTCCCGCGTGACCGAACTCGACACCCGCGTGATTGAAGCCGGAACTCGCGTGATCAGCGCCGGATCTCGCGTGATTGAAGCCGGAACTCGCGAGTCACGGGCTCAATCACGCGAGTCACGGGCCCAGACACGCGAGTTACGGGCCCAATCACGCGAGTTACGGGCTTGATCACGCGAGATCCGGGCTTGGTCACCCGTGGTCAGGCGAGGGAGAGGGCGATGCCGTCGAGGATGTCGTGCTCGCTGACGATCAGCTCGGTGGGGCCGCCGCGGGCCGCGAGCTGCTCGGCGAGGGTCTGGACCACTACCGCGCCGCCGCCGATCACGTCGACGCGGCCCGGGTGGATCACCGGGTTGGCCGCCCGGGTCGCGTGGTCCTCGGTGAGCAACCGGGACGCGAGGCGGTCGATGTCCGCCGCGCTCAAAGTGGACAGGTGGACGCGGTCGCTGTCGTACTCCGGGAGCCCCAGCGCGATCGCCGACAGCGTGGTCACCGTGCCCGCGACGCCGATCCACGTGCGGGCGCGGGCGACGTCGACGACGTCGAACGCGTCCGTCAGCATCTTCCCGGCCAGGTCGCGGGCGGCGGCGATCTCCTCCGCGGCCGGCGGGTCGCTCTTGAGCGCGCGCTCGGTGATGCGGACGCAGCCGATGTCGACCGACTTCGCCGCGAGCACCTCGGCCCGCCGGCCGTCCCAGGTGCCGAGGACCAGCTCCGTCGAGCCGCCGCCGACGTCGACCACCACGAACGGGCCGTCGTCCGGGTCCTGCTCGCCCACCGCGCCGGTGAACGACAGCCGCGCCTCTTCGTCGCCGCTGATCACCTCGGCCTCGACGCCGAGGGTCTCGCGGGTCATCCGGAAGAAGTCGTCGCGGTTCTTCGCGTCGCGGGTCGCCGAGGTGGCGACCATGCGGACCTTCTCGACGCCCTTGCGCCGCGCGGCAATCGTGTAGTCGGCGAGCGCGGCCCGGGTGCGTTCGAGGGCCTCGGGGGCCAGCTCGCCGGTGGCGTCGACCCCCTGGCCGAGCCGGACGATTCGCATCTCGCGGTGCAGGTCGCGCAGGTCGACCGTGCCGTCGTGGCGCGGCGTCAGCTCGGCGACGAGCAGGCGGATGGAGTTGGTCCCACAGTCGATCGCGGCAACACGAGGCATGCGATCACCCTAACCGGCGGGTGTCGTCGTCCCCACGGTCGTGGTCGTCGGGGTGGTCGACGTGGTGACCGAGGTGACCGTCTGACCGCAGGTGGGGCTGGGCGTCTTCGTCGTCGTCGGGCTCGGGCTCGGGTCGCCGGTGCCGGTCGGGGTCGGCGACGGCTCGGTCGTGACGCTGGTGACCGTCGTCGTGGTCACCGTCGTCGTCGGCGGCACGCACGTGGACGACGACGTGGCCGGCGGCGCGCTCGTGGTCGGCGGTGGCGCCGAAGGAGTCGTCGGCGGGACCGGCGGGGGCGGGATCGGCGGCGGCGCGGGCAGCGCCGCCGCGTTCGGGGCGCCGACCGGCACCGTGCTGTCCGGCACCTGCATGATCCCGTTGCGGTAGGCGTCCGCCCACAGGATCACCGTGTTCACGTACGTGTCGGAGTTGTTGTACCGGTAGATCGCCCCGCGCAGCTGGTCCGGCTTGGCCAGGTCGAACCCGCCGGAGCACAGGTAGCGGCCGGTGGCCAGGGCCGCGTCGAAGATGTTGTTCGGGTCGGACTTGCCGTCGCCGTTGCCGTCGGAGGCGTAGCCCTTCCAGGTCCCCGGGATGAACTGGGTCGGGCCGACCGCGCGGTCCCACACCGGGTCGGTGTCGAGCAGGCCCTGGTCGGTGTCCGGGATGGCGGCGAAGTTGCCCTGGCCGTTGAGCTGCGGGCCGAGGATCGGCTCCCGGGTGGTCCCGTTCGCGTCGACGTACCCGCCGCGCGCGTGGTTCGACTCGATCCGGCCGATGCTGGCGATCAGCGCCCAGTCGATGTGACACGCGGGCTGCTCGCGGCCGAGGATGCCGGCGGCGTTCTGGTACGCCTTGAGCGCGGTGGCCGGGATGCCGAGCGGGCCGTCGGGGAGCTCGTACGCCGGGAGCGGCTCCGGGCTGACGCTGCCGGGGAGGGTGCCGTCCACGGCGATCTGCTGGAGGGCGGCGTTGCCGGGGTCGTAGCCCTGGGCGAGGGCGGCGTCGCGGGTGTGCGCACCGGTGCCGCCGAGCCAGCCGAGGGTGCCCCCGCCGGCGACCAGCGCCGGGACCACGGCCAGGATGCCGGTGATCAGCGGGTACGCGGTGCGGTGGCGGATCCCGAATCTTCGCGTGTAGCTGCCGACTGCGTCTGGCAGCCGCCGCACGCGCATGTTCAGAACCCTCCTGGCCGGATCGATCGCCGCTTCCGGGACACAGCCTGCCGCAAGCGCGGCGAGGTTTCAGCCCATCGAGAGTCGGAATCGAGCTTTTCGCTCACCCAGACCAGTTATCTGTTCACAGCGCGCGAGTGTTACGCGGCGCAGTCCCCCATCGGCCACCCGTTGGCCTTAAGCAGGGCCAGCGTCTCGTCACCGAAAGGATTCACGCCCGGGCCGACGGCCAGCGTGTGGGCGACGTGCACGTGCAGGCACTTGACGCGGCCCGGCATGCCCCCGGCGGTGACCTGGTGCCCCAGCGGCTCGATCGCGTCCCGCTCGGCGAGGTAGGCCTCGTGGGTCCGCTGGTACTGCGCGGCGAGCTCGGGATCGGTGGTGAGCCGCTCGGTCATCTCCTTCATGATCCCGGACGCCTCGATGGTGCCGATCATCGAGTTGAGCTTCGGGCAGGTGAGGTAGTAGAGCGTCGGGAACGGGGTGCCGTTCTCCAGCCGCGGGCTGGTCTGCACCACGGACGGGTGACCGCTCGGGCACCGCGCGGCGATCGCGCGCAGCGCTCGCGGCGGCCGTCCGAGCTGCTCCGCGATGATCTCGCGGTCGGCGTCGGTGACGGGCTCGAACCGGTGCTGCTGCGTGCTGTTCACGCGGTCCAGGTTAGAGCGTGCCCCTCAGCCGCCCGAGACCTGGTTCCACAGGTTCTCGTACCAGGAGCTGCCCGCGACCTGCTGCTGCCCGGCCGGCGGGGCCGCGTCCGGCGCCTTGTCCTCCGGCAGCTGGACGATGTACGGCGTCTCGCCCGGCTTCACGTACCGCAGCCGGCGGCGGGCCTCGGCCTCGATCTGCGCCGGGTCGCTCAGCTCCGCCTTGCGGCCTTGGAGCTGAGCGACCTCCTGCTGCAGCTGGGCCTGCTGGGCCTGCTGTTCGCGGACCTCGGTCCGCTGGGAGAGGTACGTGCGCAGGGGCACGGCGATGGTGAACGCCAGCGCGCACACCACGATCGCCACCACCGCCGCGCGGCGGGTGGTGGACATGCCGAGCACCTTCGCCGCACCCGACGCCCGCTTCGCCGCCAAGCCGCGGCGCAGCCGGGCCCTGGTGGTTTCCGGGTCGCCGGTGCGGCGGCGCGCCGCCGTCGTGCCGTCCGCCGTCCGCGAAAGGCGTTCGACGGCTTCGCCCGCGATCGCG
>NZ_JBSGBK010000045.1:0-64573 GCF_053601215.1 Amycolatopsis sp. NPDC004772 | reverse complement strand
GACCGCCGCCATCTGGCACAACCGCGCCACCGGCCAACCTGTCACCCGATCACTGATCGCCTACGACCACTGATCACTTAGGACTCACTCGTCTAATTCTGCAGCGGCACCAGTTCCGCCTGGAACTTCTCCAGGAACCCGTCGAAATCGGCGTGTGCGGGCCGGAGCACGAACTTCGACAGCCCGGCCTCGATGTGCTGCTCCACCAGCCGACGGGCTTCCGGCCAGCTCGTCGCCACCAGGTTCGTCAGCGGGACGCCGGGGCTGCGGCGGGCCGCCACCGCCGCGAGTTCGTCCGGGATGCCCCGGTCCGCGACGGCCAGGCTGAGCCCGAAGTGGTCCTCCTCGATCTCGCGTCCGGCCTCCGCCGCCGCCCGCTGGATCGCGATCCGGGCATCACGCGCCTGGGCGGGTGTGTGGAAACTGCCGAGCCAGCCGTCCGCGAGGCGGCCCGTGCGGCGCAGCGCCGCCGGGGCCGATCCGCCCAGCCAGACGTCGAGTCGCTTCGCCGGTTTCGGGCCGAGGCGGACGCCGTCGACCTGGAAGAACTCGCTGTCGAAGGAAACCTCGTCCTCTTCCAGCAGCCGGCGCAGGAGGACGAGCGATTCGTCGAACACCGCGGCGCGGCGGCCCGGCGGCACCGGGAACAGGCCGGCTTCGGCCGCGCGGGCCGGCCGGAGGCCGAACACCGGCAACACCCGCTTGGGCGCGAGCCCGGCCAGCGTGAGCAGCTGCTTGGCGACCAGCACCGGGTGCCGGCCCGGCAGGATCGCGACCCCGGTGCCGACCTTCAGCTTCGACGTCCGCGCCAGCGCGTGCGCCATGCCGATCATCGGGTCGACCTCGGGCGAGTAGACCAGCTCCGACAGCCACAGCGAATCGACGCCCGCGTCCTCCAGCCGGGCCGCCAGTCCGGCGAACTCCGCCGGCCCGGTCCCGGCCGCGGGGGCGACACCCAGCCTGATCTTCAGCAAGATTCCTCCCGGAAGGCTCTCCGGGAGCAACGCGCCGGGCGGCCGGGAATTCCTCAGGCGGTCGCGTCGATGACGCGGGTCAGCGCGGCGTGCAGGGCTTCCAGCTCGGCGACGTCCATCCCGAGCGTCTCGACCACCTTGTACGGGATCTTCTCCGCCTCGGCCCGGAGCGCCCGGCCTGTCTCGGTCAGCTCGACCGTCAGCTGCCGCTCGTCCGAACGATTGCGGGTGCGCGTGACGTACCCGAGCGCCTCCAGCCGTTTGAGCAGCGGCGACAGCGTTGCGGGTTCGTGCCGCAGCGCCGCACCGAGGTCCTTCACCGAGCGCGGCGACCGCTCCCACAGCGCGAGCATCACCAGGTACTGCGGATGGGTCAGGCCGTACGGCTCGAGCAGCGGCCGGTAGATGGCGATCACGCTGCGCGAAGCCACCGACAGCGCGAAGCACACCTGCCGGTCCAGCTTCAGGGAGTCCTCACCCAGGTCGATCATGGCCCCGATCCTCCTGTGTCATTGATCGCGCTAATGATTAGCGCACTAAGCATTAGTGTACTATCAGACTCATGGAACGACCGAGTGTGCTTCGCTGGTTCGGCTACGCCGTGGGCGTGCGGCTCCCCGAGCGCTACAACGACTGGGCGTTGCACGACGCGACGTCGAAGCACTGGCGGGCCCGGTTCGTGCTCCAGCGGTCGATCGGCATCGCGCCGCTGTGCGCCGTGTGGCTGCTCCTGCCCGGGTCGATCTGGCTGCGGCTCTCGCTGGTCCTGATGGCCGCCCTGGTCGCGTACTTCTACTCGTGCGCGTACATGGAGGAGAGCGTCGAGCACCGGCTCGGCCGGCAAGGCTTCCCGCACAACACCGGGCGCCGCCTCCGCGCCGAGGCCGCCGAAGCGAAGAACGCCGAGGTGACCGCCCGCTACCTCGCGCGCTACCGGACGCCGTCCGAGGGTTAGTTACAGTCGGGGGCGATGAGACGCAAGCTCCGCCCGCCGATCCCGCCCCGCCACGGGCTGGACCCCGCCCGGCTGAAACTGCCCGACGGCGAGTGGCCGACCCTGCTGGCGCACCTCGTCGACCGGCTGCCGCGCGTCGCGCCCGACCGCATCGAGCAGATGCTGCGCGAAGAGCGCATCCACGGCACCGACGGGCCGCTCGGCATCGACACGCCGTACGCGCCGGGCTCGTTCATCTGGTTCCACCGGGACCTCCCCGACGAGGTGCCGGTGCCCTTCGCGATCGACGTCGTGCACCGCGACGAGCACCTGCTGGTCGTCGACAAGCCGCACTTCCTGGCGACGATCCCGCGCGGGCAGCACATCCTGGAGACGGCGCTGGTGCGGCTGCGCCGCGACCTCGGGCTGCCGCACCTGTCCCCCGCCCACCGGCTGGATCGCGTCACGGCGGGGCTGGTGATGTTCGTGATCACGCCCGAGCTGCGCGGCAAGTACCAGACGCTGTTCCGCGACCGCCGGGTGCACAAGGAGTACGAGGCGATCGCGCCGTACGACCCGGCGCTGGCCCTCCCCCGCACCGTCCGCAGCCGGATCGTCAAGGACCGCGGGGTCCTGGCCGCCCGGGAGGTGCCGGGCGAGCCGAACGCCGAGACGTACGTCGAACTGCTCGAACACCGCTCCGGCCGGGGCCGGTACCGGCTGGTCCCGTCGACCGGCCGGACGCACCAGCTGCGCGTGCACCTGAGCGGCCTCGGCGTCCCGATCCTCGGCGACGACTTCTACCCGGTGCTGCGCGAGAAACCCCTGGGCGACTTCACGAAACCGCTGCAGCTGCTGGCCAAGGTGCTCGACTTCGACGACCCCCTGACCGGCGCGCACCGCCGGTTCACCAGCCGGCGGCGGCTGTCCGCCTGGGACGACCCCGAAGCCTGGGCGGCGCCCCCGGCGTGACCGGGGACGCCGCCGCGGCCGTCACTTGCGCCAGAACTTGACGCCGCTCCACTGCACGGTGATCGGCCCCGCGCCGCTGCCCGTGCGGTAGCTGCCGAACTTGTCGTAGTAGCTGCCGGCCGGGCTCGAGATCGTCTGCTTCAGCGAGCCGTTGAGGTACACCTTGTGCGAGCTGCCGACCTGGTTGATCGTGTTGACCCGCACCGACGTGCCGACGGTCGCCCCGCTGCCGAGCGTCGCGCCGCCTTCCACCGCGTACATCCGGCCGCCCTTCTCGACGGCCAGCAGGAAGTACGGCCCGGCGTTCGAGCCGTCCCGGAACGTCTGCTTGAGGCTGATCCGGGAGCCGGACATGCTGGTGATCTTGAAGGAGCCCTCGAACTGGTGGGTGCCGCCGGTATAGGTGGTGTAGCGGCGTTCCGCGCGCTGGTCGCCGCCGGCGGTCGAGCAGGTGAGCCGGAACGTCAGCCCGGAGATCTGCCCGCACCCGCGTTCCTGTTCGGAGTAGCCCGGCGAGTCCGCGGTCCACGGACCGGTCCCGACCTGGGCGTCCGCCACCGGGGTGAGCAGGGTGAGCCCCAGCGCCGCCGCCGCGAGCACGCCCGCACCGTGAAGTCTGCGCACCGTCAACCTCCTGTGTCACTCGAGGCGGCGGTGGCTCGGCAAAAGGTCCAGACCTTTATCCGGCGTGCCAGTGACTGTACGAGCCCGCGCGACGGCGGGCAAGACCCACTTTCCGGCCGCGCGGTGCGTCGGAAGTTTTCTCCGGACGCGGTGTCGAATCCGGCTTGCCCCGTTCGACAGACTTGCAGAAGCAAGATCGACCACCTTCCGAGGAGCACCGCATGCGCAGCCTGATCTCCACCTCCTTCGTTTCGCTCGACGGCGTCGTCGAGGCTCCCGGCGGGGAGCCGGGCTACCGCAACGCGGGCTGGACGTTCAAGGACATCGAGTTCGACCCGGCCGCCTACGCGATGAAGGGCAGTGAGCAGGAGGAAGCCACCGCGCTGATGATGGGCCGGGTCAGCTACGAGGCGTTCGCGCCGGTCTGGCCGGGCATGACCGTCGAGTTCGCCGGCTACAACGCGATGCCGAAGTACGTCGTGTCGACCACCCTCACCGAGGCGGACCTGGTGGACAACTGGGGCGAGACGACGATCCTGCGTTCCCTGGACGAGGTCGCGGCCTTGAAGGAGACCGACGGCGGCCCGATCATCGTCAACGGCAGCGCCACCCTCAACCGCGGCCTGGCCGACGCGGGCCTGATCGACCGTTACCACCTGCTGGTCTTCCCGGTCCTGCTCGGCGCCGGCAAGCGGCTGTTCAGCGAGACCGACAAGGACAAGCAGAACCTGAAGCTCGTCGAGAGCGAGGCCTACGGCAACGGCATCCAGAAGATGGTCTTCGACGTCACGCACTGAGCGCCGCCGGGTCCGGCCGATGTTTCACGTAGAACATTTGTTCGAACATCGTGTACGGTCGGACCCATGACGACCCCGGCCCTGCAGGCATCGCTGTTCGGCGAGTCCGGCCCTGTCACGTTGCACCCCCTGGCCCCCCGCCGGACCGAACTCGGCTCCGGTGCGTGGGTCGACGTGCAGCCGGGCTGGCTCGCCGGCGCCGACGAGGTGTTCGCCGGCCTCGCCACCGGCGTCCCGTGGCAGGCGGAGCGGCGGAAGATGTACGACCGGGTCGTCGACGTCCCGCGGCTGCTGTGCTTCTACGGCGAGTCGGAGCCGCTCCCCCAACCCGTGCTGGCCGAAGCCCGCGCCGCGCTGAGCGAGCACTACGCCGGCGAACTCGGCGAGCCGTTCCGCACCGCCGGGCTCTGCTACTACCGCGACGGCCGGGACAGCGTCGCGTGGCACGGCGACACGATCGGCCGCGGCAGCACCGAGGACACCATGGTCGCGATCCTCTCGGTGGGCACCGCCCGCCAGCTCGCCCTGCGCCCCCGCGGCGGCGGTGACCTCCGCCGCTACGCCCTCGGCCACGGCGACCTGGTCGTCATGGGCGGCTCGTGCCAGCGCACGTGGGAACACGCGGTGCCTAAGACGACCCGGGCGGCCGGGCCGCGGATCAGCATCCAGTTCCGGCCGCGCGGGGTCCGCTGAGCGTCAGTCCACCAGCACCGGCAGCTCGTCCAGACCGTACACAATGGACACCTTGCGGAACGACAGCCGCTCCTCCGGCACCGCGAGCCGCAGGTTGGGGAAGCGGCGGACGAGCGCCGGGTAGGCCGTGCGCAGTTCCATCCGGGCCAGCTCCGCGCCGATGCAGCGGTGGATGCCGTAGCTGAACGCCAGGTGCGACGTCGGCTCGCGGGTCGCGTCGAACGTCTCCATGTCCGCGCCCAGCTTCGGGTCGCGGTCGGCCGCCGACAGCGACACCAGCACGATGTCGCCCTCGGCGATGTGCACGCCGCCGATTTCCATGTCCTCCTTGGCGAACCGGGGGAACGCCATCTGGACCACGGTCAGGTAGCGCAGCAGCTCCTCGACGAAGCGGTGCACGGACTCGTCGTCGCCGCGGACGGCGTCCATCGCCTTCTCGTCGCGCAGCAGCACCAGCGCGCCGAGCGCCAGCATGCTCGCCGTGGTCTCCAGGCCGCCGGTGAGCACGCCGTCGGCCAGGCCGGCCAGCTCACGGTCGTCGATCTCGTCGCCGTGTTCCTTGATCAGCATGCCGAGCAGGCCGTCCCCGGGCTGTTCGCGCTGCTTCTTGACGATGTCGAGCAGGTACGTCAGCGACTCCGACATCGCGCCGAGCGAGGCGCCCGCGCCGCCGAAGAGGTCGAACCGGGCGGTGCTCAGCCGCTGGAAGTCCTCACGGTCCTCATAGGACACCCCGAGCAGCTCGCAGATGGTCAGCGACGGGATCGGCAGCGCGAACGCCTGCCACAGGTCGACCGGGCCGTCGGCCGCGGCCATCGCGTCGAGCTGCTCGGCGACGATCTCGTCGATGCGCGGGGCCAGCCGGCCGAGCCGGCGCATGGTGAACTCCGGCGTCAGCAGCTTGCGCAGCCGTGTGTGCACCGGCGGGTCCGCGAAGCCGAGGCCGCCCGGGTTCTGGTCGGCGGTCACACCGGCGTTGCCGACGAGGTTGCCGAAGTCGCTGGAGAACCCGGTGGCCTTCCCGAGAACGGCCTTCGCCTCGTCGTAGCCGGTGACGAGCCAGGCGTTCATCCCGAACGGCAGGTCGAGCTTGCCGATCGGCGCCTCGCCGCGCTGCGCGGCCATCGCGGGGACCGGGTCGAGGCCGTCCCGCTTCAGCGGCAGCAGCGCCGAATCGGGCAGGATCGACGACATCTTTTCGAGGTCGAAGCCCTTTTTCGACTGCCGGGCGAGGTAGCGCCGGCCGACCCAGCCCAGGACCCGTGAGCGGAGACTCCCCATGGGACCGACAGTACCGTACTAGCCCGATCGGGTGACGGGAAGCGAGACGGGGTTCACGCCGGCTTGCGGGCCAGCAGGTACGCCTGCGACGTCTTCTCGTACGGACCGTGCGGCTCCCGGACCAACCGCGCTTCGACGACCAGCCCGGCGGCGACGCACAGCTCGGCCACGTGGTCCGGCGGCAACCGGTAGGCGTCGAAGGAGACGTCGTGGCCGTAGCTGTGCGTGATGTGCCGGCGCTCGTCGCCGACCTGGAACCCGGTCAGGAGCCGGCCGCCGGGCGCCAGCACCCGCGCCAGCTCCGCCACCACCGGCGGCAGCTCGGCCGGCGGGGTGTGGATCAGCGAGTACCACGCCACCGCCCCGGCCAGCTGGCCGTCGCCGAGGTCGAGGGCGGCCAGCGAACCGACCTCGAACCGCAGCCCCGGGTGCGTCCGCCGGGCCACCTCGACCATGCCGGGCGAGAGGTCGACGCCGAACACGTCCAGCCCGAGCGAGGCCAGGTACCCGGTCAGCCGGCCCGGGCCGCAGCCGAGATCCCCGACCGGGCCGCTCTTCCCGACCAGCTCGGCGAAGGTGGTCAGCATCGCCCGGTCCCACGGGCTGTCGTCGAGCAGGTCCCGCAATTGCTCGGCGTAGGAGTCGGCGACGGTGTCGTAGGCGATCCGGGTCTCGGTCACGAAGGCGGGTTCGGTCATGGGCCGGACCCTATCCGGCCGGGGTGTCGACGCCGAGTTCCGCGCGGACTTCCGCCAGGAACGCGTCCCTGGCGCGCTCGGCTTCGCGCAGAGCCACCTCCCGGGAGCGGACGTCCATGCCCGTGGAGGAGCTGACGGTGATCCGCGCGCCGACCGCGGCCTGCACGAGATCGTCGGCCAGCGCGCGGATGCGAGGCGAGGCGAGGATGTCGACCGCCGCGTGGAAGGACGCGGCCGCGTGCGCATGCTCGCCCATGAGTTTCAAGGACTCACTGGGCGTTTCGCCACGCGCCACTGCCTCCATACACACGAGCAGCGCGCTCAGGTACTCGCCGGTCTCCTTGAGCAGACCGGCGTAGGCGTCCTTGCGCTCCTGCGACCAGTGCAGCGTGATCGCGTGGGCGCGCTCGGCGGTCAGGCGTTCGACCTCTCGCCGGTGCCGCAGTTCCTCCCGCGCGGCTTCCCGCTCCCACCGCCGGTCTTCCCGGCGGCTGTTGATCAACTGGCCCGTGACGACCCCGACCAGGCCGATGATGCCCACGACGATCGGTACCCAGACCGAGACCTGACCGGAAGCCATGGCGGCAGCCTGGTCAGTGCGGTGGCAGTTCCCGGTTCTCGGTGATCAGCCCGTGCTCGCTCGCGACGTAGTGCAGGTACGGCCGCCCGAGGTCGTCCGTACCGGTGAAGAGCGTCTTGGAGCGGCCGTCGGCCTCGGTGTTCACGCCGTTCGTGCGGGCCAGCACCCCGGATGAGGCCAGCCACTCCCGCGACGCGCGCACCGGGCGCCAGTTCCGGCCGTCGCCGGTGGCGTCGCCGAGGATCTTCGTCATGTCCACCGAGCCGGAGATCCGCAGGTTCTGGTCGTCGGTGATGTTCGCGGTCGCGTCCGTGGTCAGCGGGTAGGACCAGGTGTGCCGGGCCGCCGAGCGGACGCGGCCGTCCACTGTGGACACCGACGTCTGGTGCCCCGAGTCGGCCTGCACGACGTGCTGGGTGAAGCCGCCGCCGGTGACGTCGTCGCTGTTGCGGTAGTCGCGGGTGCGCTCGACGCGGGTATAGACGCGGCCGGCGGAGGTGTCGACGTAGCCGGCCGTGACGTCGTGGCGTTTCGCGGTGACCGTGACGTTCACGCCGCCGGCGATGTCCTTGACCGTCGTCTGCCGGGCCGGCGCGGCCGCGACGTCGTGCTGTGTGACGGCGCCGGACGTCTGCGTCGCGTTCTTGTCGGTGTAGAGCAGTAGCGTCGGGACGACGGTGAATTCGCCGCCGATGTCCGGGAAGGAGAACGAGAGGTCATGGGTACCGCCGTCGACGAGACGCCCCGCGAACGGCGTGATGTCGTAAGTCTCGGCGTGCAGGCTGAAGGTGTCGATCGCGACGATCGGCCGCCACAGCTGCGGCACGATCCCGCCGGAGTAGATGTGCGGGAAGGTGAACGCGCTCCCGGCGGCGATCCCGTCGATCGCGAAGTTCGCCTCGCGGTACGGCCCCTTCCCGCAGAGGCCGGCCGCCGGGTACTTCGCGGCCACGGTGTCGGGGACGTCGTCGAACCACTGCTCGTCGCAGGCGTGGCCTTCGAGCGTGACCTCGAGGTAGGCGCGGGTGATGTTGCGCGGCAGGCCCTGGGCGCCGAAGTGCACGGTGGGGGCGGCGGGCGTCGCGTCGGCGTGCCCGAACCCGGTGACGTGGGCGGGTGTCTCGGGCGCGGGGTGCCGAGGATCGGCCTGGTAGTAGGTGAGCGTCACGGTCTGGGCGTAGACGCCGGTGTAGATCGGCGAGGTGTAGTTCTCGACGCCGCCGTGGAAGGGCTGCGGGGTTCGCAGCAGCGCGGAGTACGGCGTCAGGTCCTTGTCGAAGTGGTAGGTGATCGCGCGGCGGCCCTCGCCGCTGGGCTCCTCGGTCGTCCCCCACCAGACTTCGGTGCCGCCGATCCGCAGGTCGCCGATCCGGTCGTACTGCCGTCCGCTGACGGTGACGGTCTGGTCCATGACGACCTTCGCCCACGGCCCGGGGCAGGCCTTGGGCGGGGCGAGGGTGCCTTCGTAGTACTGCGGGCTGCCGTCGGCGGCGTTCGAGCGGAAGCCGTCGGCGAGTGTGA
Organism: Amycolatopsis sp. NPDC004772; assembly: GCF_053601215.1. Taxonomy (NCBI): domain Bacteria; kingdom Bacillati; phylum Actinomycetota; class Actinomycetes; order Pseudonocardiales; family Pseudonocardiaceae; genus Amycolatopsis; species Amycolatopsis sp. NPDC004772. The sequence goes on along the minus strand of NZ_JBSGBK010000045.1, from coordinate 55,499 downwards.
CGGTGCAGTGCGGCGTACCGGGCCGGGTGACCCCCGGCGCGGCGGTCACGGGATTGTCGGTATCGCCTTCCACAATGGGCGCAGCCGAGGCGACCGCCCCGGACAACACCCACGTCAGCACCAGTGACAGGACGATCGTGAAGATCCGCACCCGGACTCCTCCCCGTGGCAGGCACACCCGGCCCGAGCCTAGCGGCGCGATCATCCGACCAACGTCGGTAATCGGCTCCTGAAACGTTTCAGAACATGGTAGGCTCGCACGTCTTAACGAGGGGGTCCGGTGGTCGGCATCAAGGACGTCGCCAAGCGCGCGGGCGTCTCCATCGGCACGGTGTCCAATGTGGTCAACCGGCCGCACGTCGTCGCGGCCGCCACGCGCAGCCGCGTGCTTTCGGTGATCGAAGAGCTCGGGTACGTGCGCGACGAGTCCGCGCGGCAGCTGCGGGCCGGGCGCAGCCGCGTCATGGGGCTGCTCGTGCTCGATCTCGGCAACCCCTTCTTCGTCGACGTCGCCCGCGGGGCCGAGCAGGCCGCGCACGCCGAGGGTCTCAACATCATCACCTGCAACAGCGGTCAGCGGTCCGAACTGGAAGCGTCCTACCTGGCGATGTTCGCCGAGCAGCGGGTGCGCGGGGTGCTGCTGAGCCCGGTGGCGACGTCCGGCGAGGCGCTGCGGACCTTCCGGCGCACCGGCACGCCGTACGTCTTCGTGGACCGCAAGGCCCCGGCGTCGGAGGCGAGCTCGGTGTCGGTCGACGACGTCGCCGGCGGCGCGCTCGGCGGGCGCCACCTGCTGGAGACCGGGCACCGGCGGATCGCGTTCGTCAACGGGCCGGGCATCCTCACCCAGTGCCGCGACCGCGAGCAGGGCCTGCGCACCGTTCTGGCCGGCTCGGGCGCGGAACTGACCGTGCTGGAGGCGATCGGCCTCGACGTCCCTTCCGGCCGCGACGCCGGTGCCCGCCTGCTCGGCACGAGCCCGCGGCCGACGGCGGTCTTCTGCGCGAACGACCTCCTCGCCCTGGGCGTCCTGCAGGCGATGGTCGGCGCGGGCGTGCGCGTCCCGGACGAGATGGCGATCATCGGCTACGACGACATCGAGTTCGCGGGCGCCGCGGCGGTCCCCCTGACGTCGGTCCGCCAGCCGGCCCGCCGCCTCGGCCGCACGGCCGCCGAACTGCTGCTGGCGGAGACATCGGACACGAAACCGGAACGGCAGGCCGTGGTCTTCACCCCGGAGCTGGTCGTCCGCGAATCGACCCGGGTGCGCCGCTGACGGCTCAGGCCGCGCTGAACAGCCGGAAGTTGAGGACGAGGTAACCGGTGTGGTCGTTGGACTCCCGCACGTCGTTGCAGCCGATCCAGCCGTCCTTCCCGTCGGAGGTCCGGGCCGGGGCGTCGGCGGCCCCTGGTCGTTGCCCACCTTGTAGTCCGCGAACACCCCGGCGATGACCGTGGCGAGGGCGGTGATCAGCGTTCTGCGGCGGTTGATGCGCGCCACCTGGATCGTCGGGTCGACCGGCTTTCGGTCGCTTCGCGAACTTCTGCCCGTCATCCGCCGCTAAATCGGTTGGTGTTCACGACTTCGTTCGGCAAGCTCGGGCTCATGGCGTCCAGGTGGGTGCGGCTGCAGGCCGTTGCGGTGTCCGGTTCGTCCGCCGAAGGCCTTCTGCTGGCCGCCATTCCCCTCCTGGCGGTTTCCGTCACCACCGATCCGCGCGAGGTCTCGCTGATCAACGTCGTCGGGGAAGCGCCGTGGCTGCTGCTGTCCCTGTTCGCCGGGGTCCTCATCGACCGGGTGCGGCGGACCACCGTGCTGGCCTGGGCCTACGCCGTCCTGACCGGGGCCGCCGTGGTGCTCGCCGCCGTCGTCTCCGCCGGGGTGCTCAGCCTGCCCGTGCTGCTGGTCGTCGCCTTCGTCATCACCTCGGCGCGCGTGCTCGGGGATGGCGCCAGTGGTGCGCTCGTCCCCGATGTCGTCGGCCCCGGGCGGCTCGCCCACGCCAACGCGCGGCTCACGGTGATCGACCAGGGCGTGGTGCGGTTCGTCGTGCCGCCGCTGACCGGGTTCCTGATCGCCGTCGCCGCCGGGGCGCCTTCGTGGCTGGCCGCCGGCTGTGCGCTCCTGGCCGTGCTGCTGGCCCGCCGGATCCCGTCCGAGTCCGTGGTGGCCGCGACGACGCACCCGCTGCGGGACCTCTCCGGCGGGCTGCGGCACCTGGTGCGCACGCCGCTGCTGCGGTCGATCACGATCAACGTCGCCCTCGGCTCGTTCGCCGCGAGCGCCGGCAACTCGATGTTCGTGCTCTACGCGACGCAGGTCCTGCACGTCGGCCCGGTCGGCTACGGCCTGCTGCTCGCCTGTCTCGCCGTCGGGTGGGTCGCGTCGTCGTTCGTGGTGCAGAAGGTGGTGGACCGGCTCGGCTACTCGTGGTCGATGCGGTTCTCACAGAGCTTCGGTGCCGTGGTGACGCTGCTGATCGCCGTCGTCCCGCCGTGGCCGCCGCTGGTCGGCGTCGTGCTGATCTCGCTGACGGCGACCGTGCTGATCTGGAACGTCTGCTCGCAGTCCAGCCGCCAGCGCTTCACGCCGGCGCCGCTGCTGGGCCGGGTGCTCACCAGTCACCGGGCGCTCGCCTGGGGCCTGACCCCGCTCGGCGCCCTGGCCGGCGGTCTGGTCGCGGCGCACTTCGGCCTGCGTGCGGTCTGGGTGCTGGGTGCCGGCATCCAGGCCGTCAGCGCGGTCCTCGTCTGGTTCCAGCTCTCCCCCGCGGCGTTCCGCAGGACCGAAAAGCCGCCGCCGGAGCCTGAAGCCGGGTGGTGTGCCGGGTCGGGGCACCGGCACACCACCCGGACGCCTACCCGCCGAGCGCCAGCGCCACCGCGCCCAGCAGCGCCGCGTCCTGGTCGAAGCGGGCCGCCACCAGCTCGGGCGGGAACGGCACCGCGTGCGCGAGGCGGTCCGCCAACGCCGGCAGCAGCACGTCCGCCGAGCGCACGAGCCCGCCGCCGACCGCGATGCGCTGCGGGTCCAGGGCGATCGCCAGGTTGGCCACGTGCATCGACAGCTCGTCGAGCGCGGCCGTGACCAGCTCCTTGGCCTCGACGTTCTCCTTGGCCAGCGCGAACAACTCCCCCGCGGTGACCGGGCGGCCGAGCAGAGAGCTCGCCCGGCCGCCCAGCCCACGCCCACCGACGGCTTCCTCGAGCGGCGCCGCTCCGCTCGCGAAACCCTCGGTGTCCTGCGGCGAGAGCAGGTTGTACCCGATCTCGCCGGCAGCTCCGTTGGCGCCGGTCAGCACCCGGCCGCCGACCAGCACCGCCGCCGCGATGCCGGTGCCCAGTGACAGGAACACCGCCGGGTCGGCCCCGGCCAGCGTGCCCCAGCGCCACTCCGCCAGCGCCGCCGCCTTCGCGTCCGTGCCCACCGAGATCGGCGAGGCCGGGAACTCGGCGGCCACCAGCTCCGCCAGCCGCAGCTGCTCCCACCCCGGCACGTTCGGCGCGAGCAGGATCCGGTCCGGCAGCACGATCCCCGGGCTGACGACGCCGATGCAGGCGGCCGTCGCGCCCTCGTCGGCCAGGAGGGCCCTGGCCGCGGCGAGCGCGCGCACCACCACCTGCTCGGCTCCCGCGTGCGCGTCGGTGTCCAGCCGGCGCGTCGCCAGCAGGGTGCCGTCGCGGTCGGCGAGCCCCAGCGCCACCTTCGTGCCGCCGAAGTCGATCCCGAGAATCCGGTCCTCGCTCACGCGTGCGCCCCTCCCGTCCCCCGCACCACGATCCGGCCGGTGTTGAAGCCGTCGACGCTGATCACCGGGGCCGCGCCGCGCAGGTCGGCGGCCCGGTAGGTGACGGTCAGCGTCTGCGACTGGCCCGGCCACAGCGTGATGTCGTTGTCGTCCCAGGTCGCGTTCGCGAGCTGGTTGTCCCCCGGCGCTTCCCGCCCGTCCGGCGTGCCGCGGCGGACGTCGGCCCGCAGGAAGAACGCCGCCCCCGGCGTCTTCGAGGTGTTGGTCACCGTCACCGTGGTGACCAGGCCCGCACCGCTCGGGCGGGTCGAGGCCACCGCGCTGACCTGCGACTTCGGCAGGTTCTGCAGCGCCTGCAGGTTGCTGTACTGCGACAGCGTCGCCTGCGGGTTGCCCAGCGTCTTGGCCCAGTCGACGACGTCCTTCTGCGTCGAGAGCCAGTAGACGTTCCGGTCGACGACCTTCCCGCCCTGGGACACCTGCAGCTCGACGAAGTAGACCTGCGCGGGCGTCGGCGCCTTCGTCTCGGCCGGGACCTTCGGCTTCAGGACGCCCGTGCGCACGCCCTGCGAACCCAGCGAGAGACCCGAAGCCGTCTGGTCGTCGAGGACCTGGCCCGCGGTGTCGAGCACCCGGGCCCGCACCGAAAGCCCGGACTGCGTGGTGGCCCCGAGGTTGTCCAGGGTGACCGAACCGTTGTCGTAGCCGTAGATCGCGTGCAGCGGCTTGTTGGCCTTCTGGGCGCCGAAGTACGCGCCCGGCTGGTCGCCGTCGTCGTTGTAGAGCGACCACAGCAGCGTCGGCCAGCCCTTGTTCAGCTGCCAGTAGACGACGCCGGTGGCCGGGTTCGCCTTGTCCGTCGAGTGGTGCAGGAAGGCCTCGAACTGCGAGCGCGTGTTCTCGTAGTTCGCGATGTTGGCCAGGTCCACATAGGACTTGAGCGAGTTCCACTTCCCGTACCGCTGCAGGATGGACTGGTCCAGCGTGTACAGCGTGCCGAACGCGTAACCGCCGTGGTCCGGCTCGAAGTTCGCGTGGTACTGGTTGTACTCCGGGTCCTGCCAGAGCTTCGCCTGCTCGGCGGGCGAGAGGAACCGCTTGATCGAATCGAGCGTCGGCACGGTGTGCCCGGCGCTCTGCTCGCTCGCGAAGCCCCAGGCGCCGCCGGCGTTCGTGCGGGAGGAGTCCTCGGGGTCGAAGTGCGAGCTGTCGTACCAGTAGGTCGGCGGGACCCAGTCGTACGGGCCTTCCTTCTCCCCGGACTGCCCGAGCGTCGGCGTGCTCTTGTACTCCGCCGAAGCGATCACCGGCACCTGGAAGTCGGCTTCCCCGAACGCCTTGAGCGTCTCGGACTCCTGGCGCGGCACCGGCTCGTTGTCGCTCCAGCCGTAGTTGAAGACGCTCGGGTGGTTCCGCTCCATCTGCGCGATCGTGTACGCCGAGTCGTGCATGATCCGGTAGTCGCGCTCGGTCAGCGTCGAGGCGTCCTCCGGCTGCCAGGCGTCACAGCACAGGAACCCGCCGATCACCAGCAGGCCGGCGCGGTCGGCCTGGTCGTAGAAGTCCTGCGGCATGTCGTGGCCTTCGAGCCGGACGCCGGACAGGCCCAGGTTCTTGATCAGCGCGAGCTGGTGGGCGGTGTCGGCCTTGTCGTACCGCAGGAACAGGTCCGGCGCGAAGCCGCCGCCGCGGAACACGAAGTCCTTGCCGTTGATGGTGAACTGCCGCGCGCCTTCGGGCAGCGGCGCCGACTTCCCGACCAGGCGCGAGGTCACCGTGCGGATGCCGAACGTGCTCTTCGACGACGTCGAAAGCACGCCGTCCTGCGAGACCGCGGTGGTCAGCGTGTACAGCGGCTGGTCACCCATCGAGTACGGCCACCACACCTTCGGGTGAGCGGTCTTCACCGGCGCGAAGGCGACCGTCCGCTTGGTGTTCGCCGGGATCGTGACCCGCTGCTTGACGACGATCGGCGCGCCTGAGGGCGGGGTGACCGTCGCGGCGACGTCGCCGGTCTGCGCCGTGGCCGCGTTGTTGGTGACGTCCAGCTTCACCGTCAGCTTCGAGCTGGACAGGTCGGCCGCGTTGTCCTGCACGACGTGGGCGTTGTCGCCGGTCAGCGCGTCGGAGACCTGCAGGGTCGGCGGGAACTGGATGCCGGTGTCGTTGTCCGGCGGGATCTGGCCCCAGTCGACCTGGTCGAGGGTGTACATCTTCGTCGGGTCGTTCGGGTAGACCTTGATCGCCAGGGTGTTGCGGCCCGGCTTCACCTGCTTCGTGACGTCGAAGGTGTGCCCGGCGAACGCGCCGCTCACGACGTCCTTCGTGGCGACGAGCGTCCCGTTCACCCAGACGTCGCCCTCGCCGACGATGCCCGGGATGGTCAGCTTCGCGTGCTGCCCCGGGCGGATGTCCGGGGCGAAGTCGGTCCGGTACCACCACGGGTCGGAGAACGGCTTGGTGACGACGGGGCCGAGCTGGTCGACGTACCCGAAGCACTTGCGCAGGTTGTCGGAGAAGAAGACGTCCGGGCACTTGCCGTTCTGCACCAAGGCGTTGATCTCGGTGCCGGGCGCGCCGGCGTCGTCCGGCTTCACCGGCAGCCAGCCGCGGGTGGCGTACCCCGGCGTGGAGACCTTGTCGCCGCCGTCCTTGACGCTCGCCGTGGTCAGCACCTGCCAGCCCTGCAGGCCGATCGTCGTCAGCCCGTGCGGCTTCGCGAGGTCCTGCTGCGCGGACGCCGGCGCGGCCACGCTCAGCACGCCGGGCACGAGGAGCAGCGCGGCGAGGACCGCGAGCTTCCGGGTCATGCCTGAGCCCCTTCCGGTTCGGTGGCGAAGGCTTCCTTGATTTCCTTGGGCCCGAACGGCCACGTGTTCTCGGCCTTGGCGTAGACGAGGTAGGCGATCGCGCCGACGGCGATCCAGCCCAGCGACAGCCAGATCGACAGCCATTCCGCCGACTTGTAGATGTACACCCAGCCGATGAGCGCGATGATCGTCGGTACCGGGTAGAGCCACTGCCGGTACGGCCGCCTCAGGTTCGGTTGCCGGCGGCGGAGCACGACGATCGCGGCGACCTGCGCCAGGGACTGGATGATGACCAGGGTCGCGACCGCCGCGTTGATCACCTCGGTCAGGGTGAACAGCGAGCCGACGATCGTGATGGCGCCCATGGTGAGCACGCCGGCGGTGGGCAGGTGCAGCTTCGGGTGCAGCTTGCCGAACACCGGCAGGAAGACCTTGTCGCGCGCGGCTTCGAAGGGCACGCGCGAGCCGCCCAGCAGCCCGGCGAAAACGGACCCGATCGCGGCGATCACGATCAGCACGGTGATGGCCTTGGCCGTCCCGGTGCCCCAGACCTGCTCCAGCACCGACGACGCGACCGACTTCGCGTCCTTCAGCTGGTCGAGCGGGATCGAGCCGAGCACGCCGACCTGCAGCAGGAAGTACAGGCCCATGATGCCGACGATGGAGAAGATGATCGAGCGGGGCAGCGTGCGGCCCGGGTTGCGCACCTCGCCGCCGAGGTAGGCGGAGGTGTTGTAGCCGAGGTAGTCGTAGATCGCGATGATCAGGCCGGCGCCGAGGCCGCCCCAGAAGGTGCCCTCGCCGGCCGAGCTGAACGCGCCGGGGGTGAAGGCGAACGCCTGGGCGCCGCTGAAGTGGGAGAACGCCGCGACGATCGTCGTCAGCACCGCGGCGAGCATGATCACGAACAGGACCGTCGTGAGCTTGGAGATCTGGCCGATCTTCCGGAACAGCGCCAGGATGATCACCAGGGTGATGCCGACGCCGATGACCTTGCCCAGCGGGGTCGTGCCCGCGTCGTCGGTGACGCCCGGGATCAGGTAGCCGAGGTACTGGACGAGGCCGATGATGCCGGTCGACATGATCAGCGGGATGAACAGAACCGCGCTCCACACGAACAGGAACGGCATCAGCCGGCCGGTGCGGTACTGGAACGCTTCGCGCAGGTAGAGGTACGTGCCGCCGGCACCCGGCATCGCGGCGCCGAGTTCGGCCCAGATCAGCCCGTCGGCCAGCGCGACGATCGCCCCGATGATCCAGCCGAACATCGCCTGCGGGCCGCCCATGGTGGCGACCATGGCGGGGATCGTGACGAACGGGCCGATCCCGCACATCTGGGTCATGTTGATCGCGGTGGCCTGCAGCGGGCCGATCTTGCGCTCCAGGGCGGGCGGCTCCCCGGAACGAGTGGGTGAACTCACGACGTGCCTCCGACTAGTAGTTAGTAAAGTTTCTTAACATAGAACGCCCCGAGCCGGAAGGGTTCGCGGATAAACTTGCGGCAACTCAGGAGGACGCGTGGGACGAAACGGGCCGCAGGTCGGGACACCGGCGCACATGCGGGCCTTGAACCAGCGCCTGGTCCTGGACCGGCTGCGCGCGCACGGCGAAGCGACGCGACCCCGCATCGCGGCCGACACCGGGCTGTCGAAACCCACGGTGGGCCAGGCTCTGCTCGACCTCGAGCAGCACGGCCTGGTCCGGACCACCGGGCGCAGCCTGACCGGCCCGGGCCGCGCGGCGGTCGTCTACCAGGCCGCACCGGACGCGGGTCACGTCGTGGGCGTCGACATCGGGCGGCGGGTCCTCCGGATCGCCGTCGCGGACCTCGAAGGCAGCATCGTCGCCCGGCTCGACGAGCCCAACCGGTGCCGTTCGGCGAGCGCGCTGGTGCGCACGGTCGGCGAATCCGTCGAACGGGCGGTGTCCTCGGCCGGCCTGAGCCCGCACGAGGTCGTCTCGACGGTGGTCGGCACGCCGGGCGTCCCGGACCCGGCGACGGGCACGGTGCACCGCGCGCCCAACCTGCCGGGCTGGGAACGGCGCGGGCTGCTGCACGAGCTCGTCTCGGCGCTGGCGGTCGCGGGTTCGGACGTGGAGGTGGAGAACGACGCGAACCTGTGTGCGGTCGGCGAGCACGCCCTCGGCGCGGCGCTGGACGTGGACGTGCTGGTGTGCCTGACCGTCGGCACCGGGATCGGGATGGGCCTGCTGGTCGACGGCAAGCTGTTCCGCGGCGCGCACGGTGCGGCGGGCGAGATCGCGGACCTGCCGCTGGATCCCCGGCCGTCGGGTGCCGGAGCGAGGCGCCCGGGAGCGGTCGAGACGGCGGCGGCGGGCCAGGCGGTGCTGGCCGCGGCACGCGCCCGCGGGCTGGCGAAGGCGCGATCGGCGAAGGACGTGTTCCGCCTGGCCCGCGCGGGCGACGAGGTGGCGCTCGGCGTGGTCGAGGAGGAGGCGGAGAAGCTGGCGTACGTCGTCGCGTCGGTCACCGCGGTCCTGGACCCGCGCTTGATCGTGCTGGGCGGCGGCATCGGCGGCAACACGGACCTGCTGGCCGGACCGATGCGCCGGGCGCTGGCGGCGACGACCCCGGTGGTCCCGGAGATCGTGGCGGGCCAGCTGGGCGAGGACGCGGTCCTGGCGGGAGCCATCGCGACCGCACTGGGGACGGCACGCGAGCTGGTGTTCGACCGCCGCGGCCTGAGCCGCGCCGCGGGCGACGCCTGAGGACCGTCGAGTCCACGGTGGACTAGTCCGACGGCCCCCGCAGGGTGAGCACGACCCGCAGGACGTACTCCACCGCCGTCGGAAAGGCCGCGCCGCGCAGCTCGCCGCGGTCGGCGAGGTTGCGGGAGGCGAACTCCAGTTCCCGGTCCGGCCCGCCCCGCCGGACGACGAGCGCGGCGATCTCCTCGAAGTCGAGGTCCGGGTGGTCCAGGCGCGTCAGGGCGAACTCGATCATCAGTTCCTCGGCCGTCACGTGCGCCTCCTCCAGCTGCCTCCAGCTTACCCGTGAGCGGCCTCACCAGGCTTACTGTACCGTCCAGACGGTATAGTAAGACGTATGACCGCCACCCTGCCGACAGGCACGCCCTTGAGCCCCCGGCGCCGCTGGGCCGCGCTGGGCGTCCTCGTCGGCGCCGTGCTGCTGCTCGCGGTCGACGGGACCGTGCTGTACCTGGCCGTGCCGTCACTGACCCGCGAGCTCGCGCCGACCGCCACCGAGATCCTCTGGATCGGCGACGTCTACTCCCTCGCCCTGGCCGGGCTGCTGGTCACGGCCGGGAACCTCGCCGACCGCTTCGGGCGCAAGAAGGTGCTGCTCGCCGGCACCGCCGCCTTCGGGCTCGCCTCGGCGCTGGCCGCCTTCTCCCCCACCGCCGGCGTGCTCGTCGTCGCGCGGCTGCTGCTCGGGGTCGCCGGGGCGACCATCATGCCGTCGACGCTGTCGCTCATCCGGACGCTGTTCGCCGACCCGCACGAGCGCACCCGCGCCATCGCCATCTGGTCGGCCGGCTCCGGCGGTGGCATCGCGCTCGGCCCGCTCGTCGGCGGGACGCTGCTGGAGCACTACTGGTGGGGCTCGGTGTTCCTGATCAACGTGCCGATCGTCGTCGTCTTCCTGGTCCTGGGCGCCTGGCTGCTGCCGGAATCGCGCGACCCGAATCCCGGGCGGTTCGACCTGCTGTCGGCCGGGCTGTCGCTGACCGCGATCGTCCCGCTGGTCTACGCGGTGAAGCACGCCGTCAGCTCGGGTCCCGACGTCCAGGTGGGGGTCGCGGCCGTGCTGGGGCTGGTGTCGGGCTTCCTGTTCGTCCGCCGTCAGCGGCGGGCCGAGGCTCCCCTGATCGACGTCGCGCTGTTCCGCAACCGCGCCTTCAGCGGCGCGGTCCTGGCCGACTTCATCGCGGTCTTCGCCCTGATGGGCCTGCTGTTCTTCTTCTCGCAGTACCTGCAGCTCGTCCGCGGCTTCTCGCCGCTGCAGGCGGGGCTCGCGGAGATGCCGGCGACGCTCGCCTCGATCGTCGTCATCGCCGCCGTCGGCGTGGTCGCCGGGCGGCTCGGGCGGGGCCGGGCCATTGCGGCCGGGCTCGCCGTCGCCGCACTGGGCCTCGCGCTGATCTCGGTCGCCGAACGGGCACCGCAGTACTGGTGGCTGGGCCTGGCGCTGGTCCCGGTCGGGCTCGGCGTCGGGCTGGCGCTGACGCTGACCATCGATTCGGTGCTCTCCGCCGTCCCGAAGGACAAGGCCGGCTCGGCGTCGGCGATCTCCGAGACCGCCTACGAACTCGGGGCGGCCCTGGGCATCGCGCTCCTGGGTTCGGTGGTGAACCTGGTCTACCGCGCGTTCCTGCCGGCGGGCCCGGTCCCGCCCGCGGTCCGCGACTCCCTCGCCGGCGCCGCGGGCGTACTGGCCCCGGACTCGGAACTCGCCCGCGTCGCACGGGAGGCGTTCACCGGCGCCATGCAGGTGACGTCGCTCGCGGCGGCCGCCGTCACCGCCGTCGCCGCGGTGATCGCCTGGCGTACCATTCCGTCCGGAAAGGACTGAAGATGCCTCGCAAGGCCGGGCGCAGCCCGGAAGAGACGCGCCGCGCCCTGCTCGACGCCGCCGCGACGGTCATCCGCACCCGCGGTGTGTCGGCCTCCCTGGACGACATCGCCCGGGCGGCCGGCGTGTCGAAAGGCGGGCTGCTGTACCACTTCCCGGCCAAGGACGCGCTGGTGCGCACGCTGGCCCAGGACCTCCTGGACGAGTTCCGCTCCGAGGTCCACGCGGCGCTCGACCCGGCCGACACCGCCCCGGGCCGGCTGACGCGGGCGTACGTCCGGGCGTCGCTGGACACCTCCTACGACGAGGTCGCGGTCCGCGAAACCATCGCCCTGATCGCGTTGCTGATCTCGATCCCGGAGATCGCCGAGCTGGCCCGCGCGGACGCGCAGAGGTGGGAGCGCGACCTCCACGACGACGGTCTCCCGCCCGACGTGGTCACCCTGGTGGTCGCGGCCGCCGACGGCGCGAGCACGGCACCGCTGTGGGGCGTGGGCATCGACGTGGCGGCCGCGCGGAAGCTGGAACAGCAGCTCCTCGCCCTCACTTTCCGGTGATCAGCACGTCGATCGCCTGCTCCCGAGTCGCCGGATCCCCCGCGGTCGAGGTCCCCGTCGTGGCCGGAGCTCCCGCCCGCACGGCGTGACCGGAGCCGTTGTCAACAGACTTCGGTACTGGGAAATCACCACTTCGCGAGCCCTACGTTAGTCGGCTCCGGCGAAGGTGTCTTCCGGGTAAATTTTCGACAGCGCGCGCAATTCCGGCAAATCCCCGTCCCCCCACGAGGAGTCTTCCGATGTCGAGGAAGTTCGCCCTGGCCGGCGCCGTTGCGCTCGCCTTGACCGTGACCCCGCTCGCCGCGGGGACCGCGTCGGCTGCCACCGAGCAGGAAGCCGCCGTCACCACGGTCTACTACAGCACCGCCAGCGCACCGACGTTCCGGTCGGTGATCAACGCCGGTGCCGCCAACTGGAACCGCAGCGTCACCAACGTCCGGCTCGTCGAGCGCAACTCCGGCGCGAGCCTGCGCTACACCGAGGGCAACGACCCCCGCGGTTCCTACGCCTCGACCAACGGGCACGGCAGCGGCACCATCTTCATCGACTACACCCAGGCCCGCCAGTACAACCCGACGCGGATCGCGGCGCACGAGACCGGGCACGCCCTCGGGCTGCCCGACCACTACTCGGGCCCGTGCTCCGAGCTGATGTCGGGTGGCGGCCCCGGCCCGTCCTGCACCAACGCGGTGCCCAACTCCGCCGAGCGCAGCCGGGTCAACCAGCTGTGGGCCAACGGGCTCGTCGCGACCAGCGCCGAGCGGGCCGTCGAAACGATCTACGGCTTCTGAAACCGCTGACAGCTGTGGCCCGGGCCGGTGCCCGGGCCACAGCCCTGTCCGGGTCGATCTGGGTGATCATCCCGATGTCCCGCGTCCGCGCCGTCAATACGGTCAAAGGATGCGAAACACCCTTCTCACCGCCGGGCTCGCCGGTGTCCTGCTGCTGACCGCGCTCCCCGCGCACGCGGCCACCCGCCTCTCGTTGCCCGCCCCCACCGGTCCCTACGCCGTCGGCAGCGTCGACCTGCACCTCGTCGACCACGCGCGACCGGATCCCTGGGTCGCCGGGACGACCCGCGAACTCATGGTGACCGTCCGGTACCCCGCCCGCTCCGGCGGCGGCGCGAAAACTCCCTACCAAGCAACGGAAGCCGCTGCGGTCATCGCCGAGGAAGACGCGCGGACGCTCGGCATCGCCGCCGACCGGCTCGACTACACCTTCCCCACGCACGCCCGCACCGGGGTTCCCGCCGCCGGCGGGCGGCGGCCGGTCGTGCTCTACTCGCCCAGCGCCAAGTACCCGCGCTCGGTCGGCACCACGCTGCTGGAGCAGCTCGCGAGCGAAGGCTATGTGACGGTGGCGATCGACCACACGCACGAGCCCGCGGCGGTGGCGTTCCCCGGCGGCCGCGTCGAACGGCGGGTGCTGCCCTCCGGTCCCGATGCCGGCCGGCAGCTGATCGCGACCCGCGTCGCGGACACGCGGTTCGTGCTCGACGCGCTGGAAACCCTGGCCCGCGGCGGGAATCCGGACGCCGGGCACCGCCCGCTGCCCGCCGGGCTCGTCCCGGACGTCTCCCGCGCCGGCATGTTCGGCCACTCCGCGGGCGGCTTCACCACCGCCGAAACGATGGTGTCGGACCCGCGCCTGGACGCGGGGGCGGACCTCGACGGCAGCATGTCGTACTCCCAGTCGCACCGCGAGTACGGCCGCGCCGCCGACGAAGGTCTCGACCAGCCGTTCCTGCTGCTGAGCGCGGGCGACCACAGCGCGGCCTCCGACCCTTCGTGGCAGGAGTTCCTGGCCCACCAGCGCGGTCCGGTCCGCGCGCAGCACCTGCCGGACGGCGAGCACTTCAGCTACACCGACTACCAGGTGCTCCTCCCCCGCCTCGGCCTCGACCCGGCGGCGATCGCCCCCTTCGTCGGCACCGTGGACCCGGGCCGGAGCATCGCCACCCAACGCGCGACCCTGAGCGAATTCTTCGCCTGCTACCTCGAACGCCGGTGAGCGGCACCGGTTCCCGGGGTCACTCCGGTGTCGACCTTGCCGCGGCAGGACTTGCGCTGTTAGCTTGCTAGCATGCTAGCCTCGCGGTGTGGGCGATGACGACGTCAAGCAGTTCAACGTGTACCTGCCGATCGGGCTGATCCGGGAGGTCAAGCACCGAGCCATCGAGACCGGGCAGTCACTGTCGGCCCTCGTCGCCGAAGCCCTGCGCGCCTACCTGGAGACCGATCCCGAAGAGGAGCACTGACATGACGACCGAGGGCATTGAGGCGATGTACCTGGAGACGCACAACTGGGGCAAGGCGGCCAAGTTCTTCCAGGCCCTGGGCTACGAGATCGACTTCGCGACCGACCACAACTCCGGGCAGCTGCGCAACGGCGCCGGCCCCTGGCTGTTCATCGCCGAGGTCCCCGAAAGCCAGGAGCCGCGGACGCGGATCGTGTTCAAGGTCCCGGACGCGGACAAGTTCGAGGCGGACGACATCGTCGAAGTGGTCACCCCGTTCGAAGAAACCCATTACGGGACCAGGGAAATGACCGTCCGCGACCCCGACGGGCGCACGTGGACCCTGTCGGCGCCGGGCGCGGCCTGACGTGGCCGCGCCGGACAGCACGGCGGTGCGGACCGCGCTGTGGCGGGCGTTGCACCTCGCCGTCGATCCGCCGCCCCACGTGTTCGCCGACGACCTGGGCCTGCGGCTGGCCGATCCGGGCGACGGCTGGCGGCAGCGCGACGACATGGATCCAGCGACCGCCGGCCGCTACCGCGCGGGCATGGTGGCCCGCGCGCGGTTCGTCGAGGAGCTGGTCGCCGAGCAGGCCGCCCGGGGGGTCGGCCAGTACGTGATCCTCGGGGCCGGCCTGGACACTTTCGCCCAGCGGCGTCCGGAAATCGCCACTCGGCTGCGAGTGTTCGAAGTGGACCAGCCGGGGCCGCAGGCCTGGAAACGCGACCGGCTGGCCGAACTCGGCCTCGGCGTGCCGGACTGGCTGCACTTCGTGCCGGTCGACTTCGAGACGGCCTCGTGGTGGGATCGGCTCATCGCCGCGGGCTTCGCCCCGGACGAACCGGCTATCGTCGCCTCCACCGGCGTCAGCATGTACCTGACGAAGGAGGCGAACGCGGCCACGCTGCGCCGGATCGCCGGGTTCGCCCCGGGCTCCACGCTCGCGATGACGTTCCTGCTGCCGGCGGACCTGCTCGACGGCGGCGAACGCGCCCGCCACGAGGCCACCGCTCGCCGGGCGGAGGCGGCGGGGACGCCGTTCGCCAGCTCCTTCTCCCCCGGCGAAATGCTGGCGATGGCCCGCGAAGCCGGGTTCCGCGACGTCGGCCACGTCTCGGGCGCCGAGCTGGACGAGCGGTATTTCGCGGACCGCGCGGACGGGCTGCGGATCGTGCGGGGCGAGGAATTCCTCGTCGCTACGGCCGGGGCTGCTGGCCCAGATACGCCCGCAGCATCGTCTTGACCGGCTCGAGCAGTTCGGTGGCACCGTCGCCGCGGAAGGCCTCCTGGATCACGGCGTCCGCGGCGAGGAACGCCGTGCGGCAGGCCACCGCGGCCTCGTAGTCGTCGCGCAGGAGCTCCGGCGCGACGAGGATGCGGTGCACGCCGGTGGCCATCACGCGCTTGTGCGCGATGTCGGCCTCCCGGGTTCCGTCGGTCAGGCCGCGGCCGAACCAGAGCGCGCGGAACCCGGGTTCGGCGCGGTAGAGCCCGGCGAAGGCGTCGACGAGCAGGCCGACGGGGTCCTCCCAGGTCTCTTCGGCCGCTCGCTCGGCGAACGACGTCATGAGGTCTTCCAGGCGGGCGAGGTAGACCTCGCCCAGCGCCTCGGCGATGGCGTCGCGGTCCGGCAGGTACTGGTACAGCGCACCGACCGACACGCCGGCTTCCGCGGCCACGCGGGTGGTGGACAGCGCCTCGACGCCCTCCGCGGCGAGCAGGCGGTCGGCGGCGGCCAGCACCTGGGCCAGCTTCTGCCGGGACCGCGCCTGGCGGGGCACCCGGCGCAGGCGGACGCCCGCTTCGATCGGCTCCGGGCCGGTCATGCGGCCTCCAACCTGAACGTGACTTTGATTCGTATTTATTCTAGCCCGGCCGGAGGCCCGCCGCAGCCCGGAGTGAAAAGTCGGTCGCGCCGGGCACCGCGGCGGATTACCGTTGCCGCTGCGGGAAATCGCCCGGCGTGCTCGGCGGTCCCCGCAGCTTGGAGTAGTTCAGCAGGCAGAACACCCGGCTCGAATCCGGGAAGGCGCAGGTTCGACCCCTGCCTCCAAGTCCGGTTCCACCAGGGGGAGTCCACATGGCACAGGAGGCGTCACCCGGTTACGCCTACGGGCAGCTCGAACGAGCGTTGCGCACCGCTTCGTCCACAACGGACGGGCCGGTCCGCCGCCGCGCCCTCGCCAAGGCCGGCCGGTGGCAGGCGGTGCTGGCCGGCATGGCCGACGGGTCGCTGACGGTCGGCTCGCGGACCCCGGTCGCGGACACCCCGGCGTGGGTCACCCTCGAGGTCGCGCACGGCGGGTTCGCCACCGGCCGGTACCTCGCCGAGCTCCCGGTGCGCCCGGAGGAGCTCGCCGCCGTCCCGGCCGGCGCGCCGGGCCGCACGGACCGCGAGCGCGTCAACCTCGGCCACCTCACCGACGCCGGGCTCGCGGCTCTCCGCGCGGCGCTGGCCACCGAGGCCTACCGCGTCGAACTCCCGGAGGACGCCGCGCTGCCGGTGCTCGCCTGGCTGCTCGACCACGGGCACGCCGAGGCCGCCCTCGACCTGGTCGCCGAGGTGCGGCCGCTGCTGCCCCGGCTGCGCCTGGCCCCGCTGCCCGGCGCGGCCCCGCGGCCGTCCGGTGCGCTGGTGCGGCTGGCCACGGTCGGCGAGGTCCGCGCCACGCTGCGCTCGGCGAAGACCAAGCCCGCGATCGCGGCGATGCTGGAGACGCTGCGGGTGTGGCACCCGCTGTACGACCGGCTGGTCGCCCTCTGGGCGGAGACGGTCGAGGGCGAGCTGCCGCGGCTGGGCGAGGACGGCGTCACCGGTGGCTGGCCGTGCCGGACGTGGCCCGAAGGGTGGGGCTCCCGGCGGGCGCAGTGGCTCGTGGACTACGCGACGGCGTGCGCGCGGCACCCGGCCTCGACGTCCCACACGCACCCGAAGAGCAACTTCGCGCGGCTGGCCCGGGCGCTTCGGCTCTGCCGGTTCGCAAGCGCGGAGCTCACCGGCCGCGACGTCGGCTGGATCCGGCGGGCGCTGGCCAACACGATCACCAAGCACGGCGAGCCGGGCTCGGAGCGGCGGGCCGCGCTCCGGTCGGTGCAGGCGGCGGTGGCCGCGCGGCCGACGCACGCCGAGCTCGCGGCCGTCCTGGCCGGCCGGCTCGACGCCTACCCCGGCGACGGCGGTCTCCCCGCGCTCGACCCGGTCGTCGCGGACGCCGTCCCGCCGCACCTGGTCGCGAAGGTGGCCCGCGCGCTGGAGGCACCGGTCGAGGAGCTGGTCGCGCGCGGGGTGATCACCTCGGGCGACGTCCTGGCGGTGGTGCTGCCGCAGATCACGGCGCAGCTGATGGCGGCGAACGTCGAAGACGAGCGGCTGGCGGCGCTGTACGCGCAGACGTACGCGGCCTTCCGCCGTCGCCGGGGGCTGTTGCTGCTCGACCTCGAGCAGCAGGTCCGGTTCGAGGAGCTGCCGTGGATCCGGGCGCTGGAGCCGTTCCGGGCCCGGCGTCCCGACGTCGCCCGGGCGGCGCGGCAGACGCTGACGCAGACGGTGCTGCTGGCGCTCGGCTCGTTCCCGCACGCGATCCTGCCGAACACGCTGCTGCGTGAGCTCGGCGCGCTGGCCAAGCAGGCGGGCCTGCCGATGCCGCTGCTCGAGGAGCTGGCGGCGGACATCTTCGTGGGCACGTTCACGGACAAGTGGCGCACCGCGGCGGCGGCGACCAGCCGGATCATGGCGGGCACGCTGTATGCGCGGTACTACGACCTGCCGGACGAGTGGCCGGCGCCACCGCGCAAGCTGCTGCGCCGCACGGCGGACGACTTCGCGGCGGTCTGCGAGGCCCGGGCGGGCCGGCGACGGCGGTCGGTGGCGGGCAACGGGATGGTGATCGAGCAGAGCCAGATCCTCACCACGCACAACCTGGCGGTGCTCGTGGAGACCCTGGGGCTGCGCTCGCGCCTGGGTCCCGACCTGGCCGGCCAGGTGTTCACGTGGGTGGTGCGCCGCCTGGCCGGAGAGCGGTACTGGAGCCGGCAGCTGATCAAGAACGTCGCCTACGCGTGGCGGCAGGCGGTCTTCTTCTTGAGCTTCTGCCCGGAGGAAGACCAGCGGGCGGCGGTGGCTCGGCTGCGTGAACTGGTGACGCAGGCGGGGGTGGCCGAACGGTTCGGCCCGGCGGTGACGGGGCTGGCCGCGGTGGTCGAGGGCGCGAGGTTCTTGCCGGACGGCACGCTCCCGGACGGCCCGGGACGCCGGCTGCTCGGCTGGACGACCGGCCCGCACTGGTGCCGCGCCCGCACGGCCTGAAGCGGCCGGAAACCGGTTCCCACCACGGTTTCCGGCCGCCGCTCAGGCGCGGCCGAACAACCGCGCTCCCCTGCGCCGCACCGGCAGCCGCCCGGCCACCGCGTCCTCCAGCAGCGACCCCACCGTCTCCCGCGCACACGCCTTGTTCGCGCCGATCCCGCCCGACGGCCCGCGCTTGATCCAGCCCGCGACGTACACTCCCGGCCGCCCGGACACCCGGCCCGCCGAGTTCGGCACGATCCCCGCCTCGTCGTCGAACGGCAGCCCCGGCACCGGCGCCCCGCGGAACCCCGCCGCCCGGATCACGCGGCCCGCCGGGATCTCGGCGCCGTCCGCCGTCACCACCGCGCGAACCTCGGTGTCGCCGTCGAAGGCCAGCGGCGCCGAGTGGAACCGCAGCACGATCCGGCGGCCCTCCGGCGGTGGCGAAGACCAGTCCACCCGCTCCCGTGGCACCCCCTGCAGCCACGCCGCCTTGTCCCCCGGCTGCGCGCCGTCGATCGCGGCCGCCACCCGCGGGTCGTCGTCCACCACCAGGCCACCGCGGGCCGCCAGGGCCAGCAGTTCCGGCCGGGTGTACGCCGCCGTTTCCGGGCCGCGGCGGGCCAGCAGGACCACCTCGCGGACCTTGGCCGACCGCAGCCGGGCCAGCGCTTCCGACGCGATCGGCGTCTCCGCCAGCGCCTCCGGGTCCGCCGTCAGGATGCGAGCGATGTCCAGGGCGACGTTGCCCGTGCCCACCACGACCACGCGTTCGGCCGACAGGTCGACGGCGTCCGGCTCGACGTCCGGGTGGCCGTTGTACCAGCCGACCACCGTCGCGGCCGGCAGGCTGCCGGGCAGGTCCTCCCCCGGGACGCCGAGCCGCCGCGCCTCGGCCGCCCCGACCGCGTAGATCACCGCGTCGTGGCGCTCCGCCAGCTCGGCGCCGGCCGAGACGCCGAGCCGCAGGCGCAGCCTCGGGTGGTCGTGGAACCGCGCGAACGTCTCGCCGATCTTCTTCGTCGACGGGTGGTCGGGCGCGACGCCGTAGCGGATCAGGCCGCCGGCCGTCGCGAGGCGGTCGATCAGCGTCACGCGGGCGTTCGTGTGCAGCAGCAGGTCCTCCACCGCGTACATCCCCGCCGGTCCGGTGCCGACGACGGCGACGTCCAAGGGCGCGAAGTCGCTCGGCAGCACCCGCGTGAACGACGGCGGGGCCCAGCGGTGGAAGTTCGGCGCCACCGAGACGTCGGCCAGCACGTCCCGGCCCGCGTAGTAGTCCGCGTTGATCTGCTCGTACGCCCGCAGCGGCCCGGTCAGGTCGCCGGCCGGGAAGATCGCGTCCACCGGGCAGGCATCGGCGCAGGCACCGCAGTCGATGCAGGTGGCCGGGTCGATGTACAGCAGGTCCGTCGTCCCGAAGTCCGGCTCGTCCGGCGTCGGGTGAATGCAGTTGACCGGGCAGACCGACACGCAGGTGGCGTCGGCGCAGCAGGTCTGGGTGATCGCGAAGGCCATGTCAGATCAGGTTCGCTCGTTTGTAGAACCACAGCGACGGCTTGGTCAGCAGCCCGGCCGAGTGCAGGAACTCCATCAGCCCGGAACAGCTGGAGCGCAGCATCGACTTGTGGTGCTCGTTGGCCTTCGCCTCGCGCCGCGCCCGCTTGCCGTCGAGCCCGGCGTTCTCGTAGACCTTGCCGTTCACCATGCTCGTCACGATGAAGTACGACGCGATCGCGACGACCAGGCCGTTGATCTGCCGGCGCAGCCACCCCGCGCCGCGCAGGCGCTCGCGGGTCTCCTCGCGGGCGAACTTCATGTGCCGGGACTCCTCGACGACGTGGATGTTGTTGATGGTGCGCACGAACGGCACCACCCGCTCGTCGCGCATCCAGTCGCGCTGCATCACGTCGAGGACCTCTTCGGCCACGAGGATGGCCGCGTAGGCGGCTTCGCCGGTCGCCGTGGCCTTGAAGACGCGGCCCAGCTCGACGACGAACCGGCGCGGCCGGTACGCGGGCGCCCGCAGTTTCGCCGCGCCGCGGGCGAACATGATCGAGTGCCGGCACTCGTCGGCGATCTCGGTCAGCGCCCACTGGAACGCCGGATCGGTGGGGTCCTTGGCGTAGAAGTCGCGCAGCACCATCTGCTGCAGGATCATTTCGAACCAGATCCCGGTGCTCGCCACCGACGCCGCCTCCTGGCGGGTCAGCTCGCGCTGCTGCTCCGGAGTCAGGTCCGCCCAGTAGGAGGTGCCGTAGAGCGTGCTCCACTCCGGACTCGCGCCGTGGTAGCCCGTGTCCAGCGGCGTCTCCCAGTCGACCTCCTTGACCGGGTCGTACGACAGCTGCTCCGACGAGTCGAGCAGCCGCCGCGCCACGGTCTCCCGGTCCGACACGCCCGATTCGCTGATGCTCGTCACGACCGACCTCCTCGTCAGGTGTTACCGAAGTTCACTGTTACCAACCGTAACACATACTTGCGGCACCCGTCTCCGGGCAAGTCAGTGAACGACCGTACACTCAGATGGTGATCCCAGGACGCTCCCCCGCGGAGCCGTTCGGCTCCGGCCTGCTCGGGCCGCTGGACCAGCACGCCACCGCGTTGCGCCGGCGCGTCCAAGGCCTGCTCACGGCCGCGTTGATCGCCACCAACGTGATCGGTGCGCTGGTCGTGGTCGGGCTCGCGGTGCTGCTGATGCCGGCGCCCGGGATGTCCGGTGAGCTCGTGCGCGTCACCGCGGTCGCAGTACCCGTGTACGTCGTTTCGGCGGTCGTCATCGGCACGCTGTGGGGCACCCGCGGCGCCCTCCGGACCCTGCGCTGGGCGGCCGACGGACGCCGGCCGACCGACGCCGAACGCGCCGCGAGCCTGCGCGTCCCGCTGCGGCTGACGGCCGTGCAGGCGGTGCTCTGGGGCCTCGCGACGCTGGTCTTCGCCGGGCTGGCGGCGCTAGTGCAGCCGGAGGTCGTGCTCACCGAGTTCCTGGTGGTCGCGTTCGCCGCGGTCGTCGTCTGCGCGATCGCCTACCTCTTCGGCGAGTTCGCCCTCCGGCCGTACGCGGCGCTGGCGCTGGCGGGCACCACGCCGCCGCGCCCGGTGAACGGCGGCGTCAACCGGCGGATGCTGCTGTTCTGGTGCCTCGGGACCGGGGTGCCGGTGGCCGGGCTGGTGGTCACCGCGGTGCTGGCGTGGGTGCGCGGCGACGTCTCCACCACGAAGCTCGCCGTGTCGGTGATCGCGCTCGGGCTGGTGGTGCTGTGCTTCGGGTTGCTGGTCACGGTGTTCACCGCCCGCTCGGTGGTCAACCCGATCTCCTCGGTGCGCGACGCGCTCGGGCGGGTGCGGGCCGGCGACTTCAGCGTCGAAATCCCGGTCTACGACGGCACGGAACTGGGCCTGCTGCAGGCCGGGTTCAACGACATGACGGCCGGGCTGGCCGAGCGCGAACGGCTGCGCGACCTGTTCGGCCGGCACGTCGGCCACGAGGTCGCGGTCGAGGCGATGCGCACCTCGACCGAGCTGGGCGGCACGGTCCGGACGGTGTCGGTGCTGTTCGTCGACCTCGTCGGGTCGACGGCGCTGGCCGCGAGCCGCCCGCCGGAGGAGGTCGTCGGCCTGCTCAACCGGTTCTTCGCGGTGGTGGTCGACGAGGTGGATCGCCACCACGGGCTGGTGAACAAGTTCGTCGGCGACGCCGCGCTGGCGGTGTTCGGGGCGCCGGCGCCGCTCGGCGACCACGCCACCTGCGCGCTGGCCGCCGCCCGCGCGATCGCCCGCCGGCTGGCCGCGGAGGTCCCGGACGGCCCGGCCGGAATCGGCGTGGCGACGGGGGACGCGGTCGCCGGCAACGTCGGCGACCCCCGCCGGTTCGAGTACACGGTGATCGGCGACCCGGTCAACGAAGCCGCGCGGCTGACGGAGCTGGCCAAGAACGCACCCGGCCGCTTGCTCGCCTCCTGGACGGCGGTCGAGGCCGCGGCCGAGGAGGAAGCGGCCCGCTGGACGGCGACCGAAGACGTCACCCTGCGCGGCCGCACCCGCCCGACGACGCTCGCCTCACCACGCCCCGGCTGACCGGTCAGCGCCGCGGGTCGATGTGCACCTTCGGTCCCGCGCCGCCGACCCGCTCCCCCGCGAGCACCGCGCCGGCCTGCTCGAGGCCGACCGTCGCCGCCACCAGAGGGCGCGGGTCGACCGCCCCGCTCGCGTATGCGGCGATCGTGTCGGCCAGGCCGGGTGACGCGGACAGCACCCCGACCGCCGTGACGTCCTTCAGCACCAGCACGCGGGTGTCGAGCTCGCTCGGCCGGCCGGACAGTCCGATGTAGACGATCCGGCCCGCGGGCTCCACCAGGTCCGCGGCGAGCGCGGGCGAGCCGGGGGCCCCGGTCGCGTCGACCACCGCGTCGAACGGCAGGTCCGGCAACGTCTCCCGGGTCCAGACGTGCGCGAAACCGAGACCGCGGGCGAACTCGAGGGAGCCGACTCCGAGCAGGTGCACCTCGGTGCCCGCCGCCCGCAGGAACAGGGCCGTGAGCAGCCCGATCGTCCCCGGCCCGAGGACCAGCGCCCGGTCGCCGGCGCCGGTGCCGGCCGCGCGGGCCGCGCGCAGGGCGTTGCCGCCGGGTTCGACCAGGGCCCCGAGCACGGCGTCCACCGCATCGGGCAGCGCGTGCAGCGACCACGCGGGAACGGCGAGCCGCTCCGCCAGCGCACCGGCCCGGCCGCCGCGGATGCCGACCTCCTGCCGGTTTTCGCAGGTGTGCTGGTGGCCCTTCCGGCAGCGGCGGCAGGTCCGGTCGCCGAGCATGGTGTCGCCGGTGACCCGGCGCCCCAGCCAGGCGGGGTCGACGCCGTCGCCGATCGCCGAGACCGTGCCGGACCACTCGTGTCCCAGCCGCATCGGGTACGCCGCGTGCACCTGGTGCAGGTAGGTCATGTCGCCGGTGAAGAACTCGACGTCGGTACCGCACACTCCGGCCCGCTCGACGTCGATCACGACCTCCCCCGCGGCGGCCTCCGGGACGGGCACCTCCTGCACCGAGCACTCCCGCGGACCGGTGAGCACGAAGGCCCGCATCGTCGAAGACATGGCCGCATCCTCGCACGGGGCCGAATCCAGAACACTTGCTATTTTCTTGACACCTGTCCATTATCGACGCCGTGACCGGCGACTGGACGACCGAAGCACCCGCCAAGGACCGGCGGGTCCGCCGGTCGCGCACGGCCCTGCTGCGGGCCGCGGTCGAGCTCGTGTCCGAACGCGACTCCACCGCCGTCCCGGTGTCCGAGATCGCCGAGGCGGCGGACGTCAGCCGTCAGGTGCTGTACCAGCAGTTCGGCGACCGCGACTCGCTGCTGCTGGAGGCCGCGCTCGACCTCGTCCGCCGCGAACTGCTCGGCGAGCTCGGCGGCCTCGCCTCGGCCACCGGCGAGCACGCGTCACTGCTGGCACTGGGCCGGCACTTCGCCCGGTACCGGCGCTTCTACCGGGCGCTGCTGACCGGGGCGTCCGCGTTCGCCCTCAACAAGGCGCTGACCGGCCTGTTCCTCCCGGTCAACCGGGAGAACCTCGGCCGCGCCCTCGGCGGCC
Source organism: Amycolatopsis sp. NPDC004772 (assembly GCF_053601215.1). Classification (NCBI taxonomy): domain Bacteria; kingdom Bacillati; phylum Actinomycetota; class Actinomycetes; order Pseudonocardiales; family Pseudonocardiaceae; genus Amycolatopsis; species Amycolatopsis sp. NPDC004772. The sequence goes on along the minus strand of NZ_JBSGBK010000045.1, from coordinate 31,704 downwards.
GGCTCGACGCCGACGGCCTCGAGGACCTGGCCACCTTCCTGACCGGCGGGGCGGGGGCGGTCGTCAACGCGTGGGTCGTCGACGGGCCGGACCCGCTCGACCCGGAGGAGTTCGCCGGCCGGCTGCTGCGGATGCACTCGGTCGTCACCGCGATGATCACGAAGGAGGCCGGCCGATGATCAGCCGTCTCGTCGAACGCCTGCTGAAGCTGCCCGCGCCGGCCACCCGGCGCCTCGCCGTCCGGCGGGACCTGCGCGTCCCGATGCCCGACGGCGTCGAGCTGCTCGCCGACCGGTGGGCGCCCCGCACCGGCGGGGACGGGCTGCCGCTCGCGCTGGTGCGCACGCCCTACGGCCGCCGGGGCGTGTTCGGCGCGATCCTGGCGCGGCCGCTGGCCGAGCGCGGGTTCCAGGTGCTGGTCCAGAGCACGCGCGGCGGCTTCGGCTCCGGCGGTGTCTTCGACCCGCTGCGGCAGGAACGCGAAGACGGCCTCGCGACGCTGGACTGGGCGGTGCGGCAGGCGTGGTCCGGCGACGCGATCGTGCTCGTCGGCGCCAGCTACCTGGGTTACGTCCAGTGGGCGGCCGCCGACCGCCTGCCGCCGCAGGTGAAGGCGATGGTCCCGCAGGTCACCGAATCCGGGCTGACGCTCGAATTCCTGCGCGAGGACGGCCTTTCGCTGGAGACGCCGTTCGGGTGGGGCGTCCAGGTCGCGGTCCAGGAACGCCGGTTCTCGCTGCTCCGGCAACGCACCCAGGCGAAGAAGCTCGTGCAGGCGCTGAACACGCTGCCGCTCGCCCAGGCCGACGTCGTCGCCATCGGCCACCGCTCCGACTACATCCAGGACGTCCTCACCCGCACCGAACACCACCCGCGCTGGGCGGAGGTCGACCACCGGCACCGCGTCGCGGACGTCACCGTGCCGGTCAGCTCGATCGCCGGCTGGTACGACATCTTCCTGCCCGGCCAGCTGCGCGACTTCCGCACGCTGCAGGACGCGGGACGGCGGCCGCGCCTGACGGTCGGGCCGTGGACCCACGCCGGCCGCTCCGACCTGCTCGGCAGCACCGGCGAGACGCTCCGGGAGACCCTCGCGTTCGCGCTCGCGCACGCCCGCGGCGAAGAACCGCCGGAGCGGGCGCCGGTCCGGCTGTTCGTCATGGGCGAGGAAGCCTGGCGCGACTTCGCTTCGTGGCCGCCGGAAGGCTATGCGCCGCAACGGTTCCACCTGCACGCCGACGGCCTGCTGGCCACGGCCGTGCCCGGGGAGTCCGAACCGGACCGCTACCGCTACGACCCGGCCGACCCGACCCCCGCGGCCGGCGGCGTGCGGATGGCCCCGGACGCCGGCCGGGTGGACAACGCGGCCCTCGAAGCCCGCGCCGACGTCCTCACCTACACCACGCCGGTGCTCGGCGAAGACGTCGAGGTGATCGGGGACGTGCAGGCGGAAATCTGGTTCCGGTCGAGCCTGCCGTTCGCCGACGTCTTCGTCCGGCTCTGCGACGTCGGCCCGGACGGCCGGTCGGTCAACGTCTGCGACGGCCTCACCAGCCTGCGCGAGGCCGGCGAGCCGGCCGCCGCCACCGTCCGGATGTGGCCGACGGCGCACCGGTTCCGGCGCGGGCACCGGATCCGGGTCCAGGTCTCCAGCGGCGCTTTCCCGCGCTACGCCCGGAATCCCGGCACCGGCGAGCCGCACGCCACCGCCGTCACCCTGCGCGCCGCGGACCAGGAGGTCCACCACGACCCGGCCCACCCGTCGGCGATCGTGCTGCCCGTGCTGAACTGAAAAAGAACTCCTGGCGACACGCCGGAATTCGGGTAACGCGCCTTTCGGCCGGGCGACTAACGCGGTGTTTCCGGCTCGCTTTCGGGAGGCATCGTGGACGTCAGGACGGACCGGCAGGCCGAGCAGGAGCGGGCCGCGGCCGCGCGCGCCGCCGAGCGCACCGGGCCGCGGCAGGCCAAGATCGCGTTGCTGCGCAAGCCCGGCGGGATCGCCGAGGCCGACGAGCCGAGCCGGGTGGCGACCCGGATCGACCGGCTCGGCCGCTACTACCCCGACGTCCGGCCGGTGAGCCCGGCGGCGATCGCGGCGGGCGACCCGGCGGCGATGACGGCCGCGGGCGCCATCCTCGAACGCATCGTGCTCACGAACGACCTGCTCGGCGTCGGCTACCTCGAAGGCGGTGTCACGGCTGCGGCCGCCGTCGGCCGGGTGAACATCCGGAACGCCCAGGGCCGGCTGATCGGCTACGGCACGGGCTCGCTCGTGTCGCCGGAACTGCTGCTCACCAACCACCACGTGCTGCCGGACGCCGAGGCCGCCGGGTTCAGCGTCATCGAGTTCGACTACCAGGACGGTGTCGACGGCCTGCCCAAGCCTGTGCGGGCCTTTCCCTTCGACCCCGGGCGGTTCTTCGCCGCCGACCGGTCCCTCGACTTCGCGCTCGTCGCGGTGAAGGCGACCGCGGAAGAACTGCGCCCGTTCGGCTTCAACCGGCTGATCGCGAGCGAGGGCAAGGCGATCGTCGGCGACTTCGTCACCATCGTCCAGCACCCCGGCGGCGGCAAGAAACAGGTCGCGCTGCGGGAAAACCGGGTCGTCGACGTGCTCGACGAGTTCCTGCACTACGAAACCGACACCGAACCGGGCTCGTCCGGCTCGCCGGTGTTCAACGACCAGTGGGAGGTCGTGGCGCTGCACCACGCGAGCGTCCCGGCGGCGGGCCACGCGGAGTACGGCGGGTACCTCAACGAAGGCATCCGGGTCAGCAAGCTGGTGAAGTTCCTGCGGGAGCAGCCGGTCACCCCGGCGCAACGGGTGCTGCTCGACGGGCTGGCCACCCGCCCCGAGCGGGCCCTGCCGCCCGACGGCACTTCGGGCGGCACCTCGCCGGTGCTGACGCTCGCGATGCCGTTCGACATCCGGCTGCGCGCCGAACCGCTGACCGGGCGGATCGACCCCGACTACACGAACCGCGAGGGGTACGACCCGGCCTTCCTGCCCGGGCACACCGTGCCGCTGCCCGGCCTGTCCGACGCGCTCGTCCCGCTGGCGGCGATCAACCGGCAGGCCACCGGCGAGCCGCGGTACGTGCTGCCGTACCACCACTTCAGCGTCGTCGTGCACCGGGAGCGGCGCCTGGCGATGTTCACCGCGGTCAACATCGACGGGCGGCTGAGCCGAGCCCTGCGGCGCGAAGCCGACCACTGGTCGCTCGACCCGCGGGTGGCGGTGACCGAGCAGATCGGCGAGGAGCTCTACCGGGCCAACCCCCTCGATCGCGGGCACCTGGTCCGCCGGCTCGACCCGGCGTGGGGCGCGACCGAGCCGATCGCGCAGCTCGGCAACGACGACACGTTCCACTTCACGAACTGCTCGCCGCAGCACCAGGACTTCAACCAGAACAAGACGACGTGGGCCGGGCTCGAGGACTACGTGCTGAACAACGCGGACAACTTCGACCTGAAGGTCAGCGTGGTGACCGGCCCGGTGCTGGCCGCCGACGACGACCGGTACCGGGACGTCCAGCTGCCACGCCAGTTCTGGAAGGTCGTCGCGATGGTGAAGAAGGACGGCACCCTGTCGGCGACGGCGTACCTGCTGAGCCAGGAGGAACTCATCCACGGCCTGGAGACGGCGACCGAGTTCGACTACGGCGCCTACCGCACGTACCAGGTGCCGGTCCGCCGGATCGCCGAGCTGACCGGCCTGTCGTTCGGCGACCTCGAAGCCGCCGACCCGCTCACCGGCCTGGAAGCCACGAGCCAGGCGCAGGAGGTCCGGAGTGCGGCGGACCTGGTGCTCTGACGACGTTTCGCGCTAGGGCGTCCGTCCACTGAGGACGTCGAAGGCGCGGCGGCGGTGCTCGGCGAACAGCGTGAGAGCCGCCTCGCGGTCGCCGGTGCGCAGGGCGGTCACGAGTTCGCGGTGTTCCGCGGGGATGCCGGTCAGGTAGCCGTCGGTGGCGACGCCGATCCGGGTGAGCAGGAACAGGTGCACCTGCGAGCGGATCGCCTGCCAGGCCTCGCGCAGCCGGCGGTGCCCGGCGGCCGCGTAGACCGCGTCGTGGAATTCGAGGTCGCACCGGACCATTTCGTGCTCGTCGAGCGCGCGTTCCATGCGCCGCACCGCGGCTTCGATCGCGGCGAGGTTCTCCTCGCCGGCGCGCTCGAGGACCAGCTCGACGGCCAGCTGCTCGAGGGCGGCCCGCAGGCTGTCCAGCTCGGTGACGTCCTCGTCGGTCAAGGCGGTCACCGTGGCGCCGCGGTGCCATTCGCTGCGGACGAGCCCTTCGCGCTCCAGCTTGAGCAACGCCTCCCGCACCGGCCCGCGGCTGACGCCCAGCGCTTCCGCCAGCTCGACTTCGCGCAGCTGGCTGCCGGGCGCGTAGACACCGTCGAAAACGGCGTCGCGGATGCGGTCCGCGACCTCGTCGGCCAGTCCGCGGCGCCGGGCGGGAACCACCGAACCACTCATGTCGTAATGTTAACATCCAGACAAGATCCTCGGCGAAGGGAGTCCTCATGACCCTGTCCATCCCCCGCTTCCACCTGGCGATGCCGGTGGACGACCTGGCCGCCGCCCGGCGGTTCTACGGCGAGGTCCTCGGCCTCGAGCAGGGCCGCAGCGCGGACACGTGGATCGACTGGAACCTGCACGGCCACCAGTTCGTCACGCACCTGGCCCCGGCCGGCCCGCAACGCGTGCACAACCCGGTCGACGGCCACGACGTGCCGGTGCCGCACTTCGGCCTGGTCCTCACCGTCCCGCAGTTCCACGCGCTCGCCGACCGGCTGCGGGCGGCGGGCACGGAGTTCGTGATCGAGCCGTATGTCCGCTTCGAGGGCCAACCCGGCGAGCAGTGGACGATGTTCCTGCTCGACCCGGCCGGCAACGCCCTGGAATTCAAGGCCTTCGCCGACGACGCGCAGGTGTTCGCGGTCTGAACCGCCCGATGCCCGGATAATCGCCGGGAGGGGAGTTCCACCCGATCGGGCCGACCGGTGGTCACGGCCCGTTCCCTGGGTACCCGCGCGCCATGGAACCAGCCGACGACGTGCCGGACGCCGTGCTGCTCGCCGCGTTGAGGGCCGGGGATCTCGACGCCGCCGGACGGCTCTTCCGCCGGCACGCCGAGCCGCTGCGGCGGACCGCCGGGGCGTGGGCGCGGCAGCCCGCCGAGCGCGACGACCTCGTGGCCGAGACGTTCGCCCGGGTGCTGACGATCGTGCGCGCCGGCGGCGGACCGCGCGGCGACCTGCGGCCGTACCTCGTCGTGACCCTGCGCAACCTGGCGGCGCGGTGGAGCAAGCAGCGCACCCGGGTGGAGCTGCGGGCCACCGTTCCGGAACCGGCCGGCCGGGGTGCCGACGAGCTCGCCCTGCTCCGGTCGAACGCCCGGCTCGTGTGGTCGGCCTACTGCACGCTGCCCGGCCGATGGCGGACGGTGCTGTGGCGGACCGAGGCCGAGGGCGGCACCCCGACGGAGGTGGCGCCCTCGCTGGGGCTGTCGCCGAACAGCGTCGCGGCGCTGGCGATGCGGGCGCGGGAAGGTCTGCGGCAGGCGTACCTGCAGGTCCAGGTGCCCGAGCCGGACGAGCCGGCCTGCCGCGAACCCCGTCGCCGGATGGGCGCCTGGGTCCGCGGCGCCCTGCCGGCCCGCCGGGCGGACGCGATCGCCGGGCACGTCGCCGCCTGCCCGGCGTGCCGGCGGATCGCGGGTGGCCTGGACGAGGCGAACCGCGAGCTGCCCGGCTCGGCCGCCCGCCTCACCGGCTGAGCCGGGAACCGTCCGTGGGCGCGGCTGCCTGGGTCACCGGCGCAACCCCGAGCCGCCGAAGAGCAGCGCCGTCCCGTGGGCGCGCTTGAAGTACAGGTGGGCGTCGTGCTCCCAGGTGATCGCGATACCGCCGTGGAGCTGGATCATCTCCGCCGCCGCGTGGGCGAACGCCTCGCCGCACACGACCTTCGCGGTCTCGACCGCTTCGGCGTCGCCGTCCACCAGGGCCGCGTACAGCGCCGAGCGGGCCGCTTCGACGTGGACGTGGACGTCGGCCATCCGGTGCTTCAGCGCCTGGAACGACCCGATCGGGCGACCGAACTGACGGCGTTGCTTCGTGTACTCGACCGTCAGCTCCAACGCTTGCGCGGCCGCTCCGACCTGCTCCGCGGCGACGGCCACCGTCGCCGTGTCACGCAGCTGCGGCAGCTGGCCGGCGAACCCGCCGGCGTCGAGACGGCGAGCCGGTGTCGAAGCGCACTCGACCACCGCGAGCCGCCGGCCCGGGTCCAGGCTCGTCACGCGCGTGCGGCGGACTTCTGCGAGCGGCACTTCGAACAGGCCGGCGCCGTCGTCCGTGCGGGCCACGGCGAGCAGGACGTCGGCGAGATCGCCGTCCAGGACGTAGTGGGCGCGGCCGTCGAGCCCCGTGTCCGACGCGCGCAGGGCCGGCGTCCACCCTCCGTCCCCATCGGACCACGCCACCGCCGCCAGGGTGGTGCCCGCGGCGATGCCCGGCAGCAGCCGCTCGCAGGCCTCGTCGTTGCCGGTCCGCAGCAGCGCCTGCGCCGCCAGCACCGCCGAACCCAGCATCGGGGCGGGCGTCAGCGTCCGGCCGAGTTCCGCGAGCACGACGCACGCCTCGGCCAGGCCGGCACCCGCGCCGCCGTACTGCTCCGGGATCGTCAGGGCGGCGACACCGATTTGCTCGCAGAGCGTCGACCACAGCTTGTCGTCGTACCCCAGCGGCGACGCCATCGCGGCCCGCACCGCCTCCGGCCCCGACCGGCGCGTCAGCAGCGCCCGGACGGCGTCGCGCAGCGCGCGGGCTTCCTCGGTTTCCAGCGGATCGGTCATCGCAGGACCCGCGCGCGGTGGAACGCCCCGGTCCCCCACGCCCCCACCAGAGCCCGGACCTTGGTCAGCCGGAGGCCGAGGTCGTGCTCGGCCGTGTAGCCGATGGCGCCGTGCACCTGCAGGGCGGTCCGGGCGGCGAGGTGGGCGGCGTCGCCGGCCATGACCTTCGCCGCCGAGACGTCCCGGGCGGACGTCTCCTTCGCGACGGCGGCGCCGTGCAGCAGCGGCCGGGCCAGTTCGAGCCGGGTGGCGACGTCGGCGAGCAGGTGCTTGATCGCCTGGTACTCGCCGATCGCCCGGCCGTACTGCCTGCGCTGCTTCGCGTACGCCACCGACGTGTCGAGGAGCCACTGCCCCGCCCCCAGGAGCTGCGCGGCCACGGCCAGGACTCCGCGGTCGAACGCGGCACCCCCGGTCGCCGGCTCGGCCGGGACCCGGAACAGCCGCCGGGCCGGATCGATCGAGCGCACGAGGTCGCCGGCTCGGGTGAGCTCGGCACCGGTGAGGTCGAGGACGATGCCCGCGATGTCGGCGTCGAGGGCCAGGGGGATCTCCGGCGGCGCGACGACGGTGGCGACGAGGTCGCCTTCGGCGAGGGAGGTGAGCCGGTGCCCGGTCAGCAGCGCCGGGGCGACCGCGGCCGACTCGACGACCGGGCCCGGGACGGCGTGGTAGCCGAGCGCTTCGCAGGCGACCACCAGGTCGACCGGGCCGGCGCCGAGGCCGCCGTGGTCCTCGTCGACCAGCAGCGCGAAGACGCCGACGTCGGCGAGCGCGCGCCAGAGCTTGAAGCCGCGGTCGTGGTCCCCCGCGGCCCAGGCCCGGGCGGCGGCCGCGGTGTCCGCCCCGCCGAGCAGCTCGTGCAGCGTCGCGGCGAACTGGCGCTGCTCCGGCGAGAGCTGGAACCTCATCGGCGGGCCTCCCTCGGGAGTTTCAGCAGCCGTTCGGCGATGGTGTTGCGCTGGATCTGGTCGGTGCCGCCGTAGATCGGGCCGGCCAGGGAGAACAGGTAGCCGTTCACCCACGTCTCGGCGGTCTCGGCTTCCGGCCCCAAGACGTCGAGCGCGGTTTCGTGCAGTTCGACGTCCAAGTGGGACCAGAACAGCTTGTTCACACTCGACTCCGGCCCCAGCTCTCCCCCGTCGGCCAGCCTGCTCACCGTCCCGAACGTGTAGAGCTGATAAGCCCGGGCGCCGATCCAGGCGTCGGCCACCCTGTCCCGGGTGGACAGAGGCTCGCCGCTCGACCGCCAGAGGTCCACCAGCCGGTCGGCCGCGGCGAGGAACCGGCCCGGGCTGCGCAGCGACAACCCGCGTTCGTTGTTCGCGGTGGTCATCGCCACCCGCCAGCCCTGCCCCACCTCCCCGATCACGTCCGCGTCCGGCACGAACACGTCGTCGAGGAAGATCTCCGCGAAGCCCGGCTCACCGTCCAGCTGCGGAATCGGCCGCACGGTGACCCCCTCGGCCCGCAGATCGACCATGAAGTACGTCAACCCGTGATGCCGCTGCCCTTCCGGATCGGTGCGGAACAGCCCGAACGCCCGATCGGCGAAGCTCGCGCGGGAACTCCACGTCTTCTGCCCCGACAGCAACCAGCCGCCCTCGGTCCGCACCGCCGTGCTTCGCAACGCGGCGATGTCGCTGCCCGCCTCCGGCTCGGACCAGGCCTGGGCCCACACCTGCTCGCCGGTGGCCATCGCGGGCAGGATGCGGTCGCGCTGCTCCTGCGTGCCGTGGGCGAACAACGTCGGCCCGAGCATGAAGATGCCGTTCTGCGACACCCGACCCGGCGCGCCCGAGGCGTAGTACTCCTCCTCGAACAACAGCCACTGCAGCATCGAGGCGTCCCGGCCGTGGTACTCCCGCGGCCACGACACGACCGACCACCGCGCCTCGGCCAGCTCGGCCTCCCACTCCCGATGGGCCGCGAAACCGTCCGCGGTGTCCATCGACGGCAAGGAGCGAACGTGGGAAGCCAGCCACTCCCGGGCCTCGCTGCGGAAGGCTTCCGAGGCCTCGTCGATGTCGAGGTCCATCAGGTCCCCTTGTTCGCATCACGCATCGACCGCGCCGACTGCCCGCCGAGCGAATCCTCGGAAGTCTCCGCGTTGTGGGCGTGCGCGAAGTGGTGCAACCCGAACACCGAGTCCATTCCGGACCGCAACCCCATCAGGTCCTCGGCCTGGTTGACCGCCTTCTTCGCCAACGCCAGCCCGAACGACGGCATCCCCGCGATCTTCTCGGCGAGCTCCTGAGTGCGCTCTTCCAGTTCCGCACGCGGCACGATCCGGGTGACCATCCCCCATTCCTTCGCCTGCTGCACCGTGAACCGCTCGCCGGTGAACAGCACTTCCTTCGCCGCGCGGGGCCCGAGAACCCACGGGTGCGCGAAGTACTCCACGCCCGGAATCCCCATGCGCACCACGGGATCGGCGAAGAACGCGTCGTCCGAGGCCACAATCAGGTCGCACACCCACGCCAGCATCAGTCCACCGGCGATGCACGCGCCCTGCACACTGGCGATCATCGGCTTCGGGATTTCCCGCCACCGGCGGCACATCCCCAGATACACCTCGGACTCACGCGCGAACCGCTGATCACCGCCGGCACGGTCGGTGTGGTCCCACCACAGCACCGCCCGCCGGTCGAACGGCTGGTCCGCATCCCGGCCGGGACTGCCGATGTCGTGCCCCGCCGAAAAGTGCTTCCCTTCGCCCGCCAGGACGATCACCTTCACCTCGGGATCGTTCACCGCGTCCCGGAACGCGTCGTCGAGCGCGTACGTCATCGCCGAGTTCTGGGCGTTGCGGTACTCCGGCCGGTTCATCGTCACGACCGCGACCGGCCCCCGCCGCTCGGACCGGACCACCGTTTCACTCATGCCGTCTCCTCGGTCAGCAGCCGCTTCAGCACCTTGCCGGAAGCGTTGCGGGGCAGTTCGCCGAGAAACTCGACGAACTTCGGGTTCTTGTAGTTGGCGAGCCGTTCGCGGCAGAAGGCGAGGACCGCCTCCTCGGTCAGCCCGGATCCGACGACGAACGCCTTGCCGACCTCGCCCATCCGCTCGTCCGGGACGCCGACCACGGCGACGTCGCGGACGCCGGCCAGCTCGGTCAGCGCGCTCTCGACCTCGGCCGGGTAGACGTTGAAGCCGCCGCAGATGTACATGTCCTTGAGCCGGCCGGTGATGGTGAGGTTGCCGCCGGCGTCGAGTTCGCCGACGTCGCCGGTGTGCAGCCAGCCGTCCTCGTCGATCGCCCCGGCCGTCGCCTCGGGGTCGTCGAGGTAGCCGAGCATCACGTTCGGCCCGCGCAGGACGATCTCGCCCGGCGAACCGTGGATCGCCACTTCGAAGCCCGCGGTCGCCCGGCCCGACGTGCTCGCGATGACCTCCGCGGAGTCGCCCGGGCGGCACATCGTCACCATCACGGCTTCGGTGAGGCCGTAGGCGGTGAGCACGGTCTCGAACCCGAGCTCGGACCACATCCGGCGGACCAGCGACGCCGGCACGCTGGCCGCCCCGGTGACCGCGAGCCGCAGCGACGACAGGTCGCCCTTACGCGGCTCGTGCAGCAGGGACTGGAAGACCGTCGGCGCGCCCGGCAGCACGGAGATCCGCTCCCGTTCGATCACCTTGAGCGCCTCGCGGACGTCGAACACCGCCTGCGGGACGATCGTGGCACCGGTCAGCAGGCCCACCATGATCCCGGCCTTGTAACCGAAGCTGTGGAAGAACGGGTTGATCACCAGGTACCGGTCGTCCGCGGTGACCTGGCCGCAGTCCGCCCACGCCGCGGCGACCTCGACCGTCTGGCGGTGCGCCGAGAGCACGCCCTTGGCGCGGCCGCTGGTGCCGGAGGTGAAGAGGATGTCGCTGACGTCGTCCGGGCCGACGGCGTCCGCCCGCGCCTCGGCGTCGGCGGGCGGCACCTGCTCGGCCCGGGCCAGGAACTCGGCCCAGCCCAGCGTGCCTTCGACCGGCCGGTGCGGCTCCTGCAGCGGCACCCGGACGACCGTGGCGAGGTCCGGCAGTGCGGCGCCGGTGTCCCGGATCGCGGCGTGGCGGTCGGTGCCGAGGAAGTCGGCGGCGACGACGAGCGCCTTGGCCCGGCCGCGGACGAGCAGGTCCACGGTCTCGGTGGCGGTGAAGCGGGTGTTGACCGGGATCAGCACCGCGCCCGCGTAGAGGGCACCGAGGGCCGCGGTGACCCAGTGGTGGGTGTTGGGGAGGGCGATCGCGACCCGGTCGCCCGCCTGGACGCCGCAGGCGGCGAACGCCCGCGCGACGGTTCGAACACGTTCCAGAAGCTGGTCGTAGCCGAGCCGCACCGAGCCGTCGACCAACGCCTCCGCGGACCCGAACTTCGCGGCGGCATCGCGGACGACGGCCGGGATCGTGGTCTGTCCCACCACAGCCTCCTCTGGACCGACAAAGTAGAACGTGTTCTCATTACCCTAGGTGCCGGACCGGCCCGGCAGCAAGGAGGCGTGCGTGGAACCGTCGCGATTCCGCAGCGAGGTCGCGGACTGGCTCGCCGCCAACCTGACCGGCGAGTTCGCCCGGCTGCGCGGCCTCGGCGGGCCGGGGCGCGAGCACGAGGAGTTCGACCTGCGCCTGGCCTGGGAACGCCACCTCGCCGCCGCGGGCTGGACGTGCGTGGGCTGGCCGGTCGAACACGGCGGCCGCGGTCTGTCCCTGGCGGACCAGGTCGCGTTCCACGAGGAGTACGCCGCTTCCGGTGCGCCCGCGCGGGTCAACCACATCGGCGAGCAGCTCCTCGGCCCGACCCTGATCGCGTTCGGCACCCCGGAGCAGCAGCAACGGTTCCTGCCCGGGATAGTCGCCGTCGAAGAACTCTGGTGCCAGGGTTACTCCGAACCCGGTGCCGGCTCGGACCTCGCCGCCGTTTCGACATCCGCGGTGCTGCGGGACGGCGAGTGGGTGATCAACGGCCAGAAGATCTGGACGTCACTGGCGCACGTGGCCGGCTGGTGCTTCGTGGTCGCCCGCACCGAACCCGGCTCCCGGCGCCACCACGGCCTGTCCTACCTCCTGGTGCCGCTGCGCCAGGACGGCGTCACCATCCGGCCGATCCAGCAGCTCACCGGCACTTCGGAGTTCAACGAGGTCTTCTTCGACGACGCCCGCACCCCCGCCGACCACGTCGTCGGCGAGCCGGGTGAGGGCTGGAAGATCGCGATGGCGACCCTGGGCTTCGAACGCGGGGTCTCCACGCTGGGGCAGCAGATCGGGTTCCGCCGCGAACTCGACGACATCACCGCCGAAGCGAAACGCCTCGGCACCTACGACGACCCGCTGCTGCGCGCCGACCTCACCCGCGCCCGCATCGGCCTGCGCGTCCTGCGCGCCCATGCTCTGCGGACGCTCGGACAGGCGGCCGGACCGGAGGTCGCCGTCGGGAAGCTGCTCTGGGCCCAATGGCACCGCGGGCTGGGCGAACTCGCCATGCGGGCCCGCGGCGCCCGATCCCTCACCTCGGACGGCCCCGAACTCGACGAGTGGCAGCGGCTGTTCCTGTTCACCCGCGCCGACACCATCTACGGCGGGTCGGACGAGATCGAGCGCACCATCATCGCCGAGCGCGTGCTCGGCCTACCCCGAGAGGCCCGCCCGTGATCCCCCAGTACCCACCCGGCCACGACCTCCTCGCCGGAAAGGTCGTCGTGGTCACCGCCGCGGCAGGCACCGGGATCGGGTCGGCGGTCGCGAAGCGCTGCCTCGAAGAAGGCGCGAGCGTGGTCATCAGCGACTGGCACGAACGGCGGCTGAAGGAGAAAGCCGCCGAACTCGGCGACGTCCACGCCATCCCCTGCGACGTCACCCAGGAAGACCAGGTCCGGGCCCTGATCGACGGCGCCGTCGAGCACTTCGGCCGCCTCGACGTCATGGTCAACAACGCCGGGCTCGGCGGCACGAAGTCGGTGCTGGACATGACCGACGAGGAGTGGTCGAAGGTTCTCGACATCACCCTCACCGGCACGTTCCGCTGCACCCGAGCGGCTCTGAAGCAGTTCGTCGCGCAAGGCGGTGGCGGAGCGATCGTCAACAACGCCTCCGTGATCGGCTGGCGTGCCCAGGCCGGGCAGGCCCACTACGCCGCCGCCAAGGCCGGGGTCATGGCCCTGACCCGCTGCTCGGCCCTCGACGCCGCCGAGCACGGTGTCCGGATCAACGCCGTCGCCCCCAGCCTCGCCATGCACCCCTTCCTCGCCAAGGTCACCAGCGACGAGCTCCTCGATGACCTCACCAAGAAGGAGGCGTTCGGCCGCGCCGCCGAACCCTGGGAAGTCGCCAACGTCATGGTCTTCCTCGCCAGCGACTACGCGAGTTATCTCACCGGCGAAGTCGTCTCCGTCAGCAGCCAGCACCCCTAGGAGCTCCCGTGCCCGAAGCCTTCCTGCTCGACGCCGTCCGCACCCCGGTCGGCCGGCGCGGCGGCGCACTGTCCGGGTGGCACTCGGCCGACCTCGGCGCGCACGTCATCAAGGCCGTCGTCGAGCGTGCCGGCGTCGACCCGGACCTGGTCGAAGACGTCATCCTCGGCTGCACCGACACCCTCGGCCCCCAGTCCGGCAACATCGCCCGCACCGCCTGGCTCGCGGCCGGGTTCGGCGACCACGTGCCCGGCGTGACCGTCGACCGGCAGTGCGGGTCCAGCCAGCAGGCCGTCCACTTCGCCGCCCAAGCCGTCATGTCGGGCACGCAGGACCTGGTATTGGCCGGGGGCGTGCAGAACATGAGCCGTATCCCGATCAGCGCGGCGATGCTGGCCGGCCGTGAGTACGGCTTCGAAGACCCGTTCTCCGGCTCGAAGGGCTGGCAGGAGCGCTACGGCAGCGCCGAGATCTCGCAGTTCCGCAGCGCCGAAATGATCGCCGAGCACTGGGACATCGGCCGCGCGGACATGGAGGAGTACGCGCTGCGCAGTCACCAGCGGGCCGTCGCCGCCATCGACGAGGGCCGGTTCGACGCCGAGATCGTCCCGGTCGAGGACTTCCGGCACGACGAAGGCCCGCGCCGGGACACGTCCCTGGACCGGATGCGCGGGCTGAAGCCGCTGAGCGAGGGTTCGCGGCTGACAGCGGCGGTGGCCAGTCAGATCTCCGACGGCGCGAGCGCGGCGCTGCTGGCGTCCGCGTCGTTCGTCGACGAGCACGGCCTGCGGCCGCGGGCCCGGATCCACCACCTGTCGGTGCGCGCGGCGGACCCGGTCTGGATGCTGACCGGGCCGATCCCGGCAACAGCTCACGCGCTGCGGAACGCGGGGCTCACGGTCGACGACATCGACCTGTTCGAGGTCAACGAGGCGTTCGCCAGCGTCGTCCTGGCGTGGCTGGACGAAACCGGCGCGGACCCCGGCCGGGTCAACGTGAACGGGGGCGGGATCGCCCTCGGCCACCCGATCGGGGCCACCGGCACCAAGCTCCTCGCCACGCTCTTGCACGAGCTGGAGCGCCGCGGGGGTCGTTACGGGCTGCAGACGATGTGCGAAGGCGGCGGCACCGCCAACGTCACCATCATCGAGCGGCTCTGATCAGCCGAGGGCGCGCAGCTTCGGCAGGACGTCCTCGGAGAACTGGGTCAGGAAGCGCTCCTGGTCATGACCCGGGCCGTGGAAGACGAGGTGGTTGAGCCCGGCGTCGAGGTACGGCTTGATCTGGGCCACCGCCTCGTCCGGGTCGGACGCCACGATCCAGCGCTTGGCGACCTGCTCGATCGGCAGCTCGTCGGCCAGCCGTTCCATCTCCTCGGCCGAGGACACCGTGTGCTTCTGCTCCGCCGTCAGCGACAGCGGCGCCCAGAACCGGGTGTTCTCCAGGGCCTTCTCGTGGTCGCGGTCGTAGGACATCTTGATCTCGATCGTCCGGTCGACGTCCTCGACGGTCTTTTCGGCCGCCTCCGCGCCCTCCTTGACAGCGGGCATCAGCTTCTCGGTGTAGAGGTCCATGCCCTTGCCCGACGTGCAGATGAAGCCGTCCCCCGACCGGCCCGCGTACTTCGCGACCACCGGGCCGCCCGCGGCGACGTAGATCGGCACCGGCTGCTCCGGCCGGTCGTAGATCTTCGCGTTCACCAGCTGGTAGTAGTCACCTTCGAAGTTCACGTTGTCGCTGGTCCACAGCTCGCGGATCAGCTTGATCGACTCCCGCAGCCGGGCGAAGCGCTCCTTGAACTCCGGCCACTCCCGCCCGGAGACGGCGATCTCGTTCAGCGCCTCGCCGGTGCCGACACCGAGGATCATGCGGCCGTTGGACAGCAGCGACATCGTCGCGAACGCCTGCGCGATCACCGCCGGGTTGTACCGGAACGTCGGGGTCAGCACGCTCGTGCCGATCTGCACCCGCTTCGTCCGCTCGGCGACCGCCGGCATCCAGGCCAGCGCGAACGGCGCGTGGCCGCCCTCGTGCCGCCACGGCAGGAAGTGATCGGACACCCACACCGAGTCCAGGCCCACCTCTTCGGCGCGCACCGCGTACTCGACCAGGTCCCGCGGCCCGAACTGCTCCGCAGACGCCTTGTACCCGACCTTCAAAGCCACCGCTCATCCTCCCGTTTCCCGGCCGAGCCGCCGCAGGATTTCACCCGCCTCGGCCACTGCGCCCTCGACGATCTGCGCCACCGTGGGCAGGTCGTGGATCATGCCCACCACCTGTCCCGACGCTAGCACTCCGGCGTCCGTCCGGCCGTCGACCAGTCCCGCCCGCAGCAGCATCGGGGTGTTGGCCGCCATGACCAGCTGACTCCAGGTCAGATCGTTGCCGTGCTTCATCGCGAAGCCCTCTCGCAGCATCGCAACCGGGGACAGTCCGGTGATATTCCGGAAGCGCAGGGCGTTGCGGGCGGCTTGGGCGAGGCCGCGGATCCGGCCGGTGCGTTCGAGCTTGTCGACCAGCTCGGTGCGCAGGACGCGGTGCGGGAGGCCGTCGACCCGCTTGGTGACGACCGTCCCGGTGAGACCCTGCTCGAGGTAAAGGCGCTTGACCTCGTCGGGGACGGTGCTTTCCTTGCTCAGCAGGAACCGGGTGCCCATCGCGACCCCGGCCGCGCCGTAGGCCAGTGCGGCGGCGAGCCCGCGGCCGTCGAAGAACCCGCCGGCCGCGACGACCGGGATGCCGACGGTGTCCAGCACGCTCGGGAGGAGCAGCGTGGTGGCGACGCCCCCGGTGTGCCCGCCGCCTTCGCCGCCTTGGACGATGACGGCGTCCGCGCCCCAGGCGGCGACCTTTTCGGCGTGCCGGGCGGCCCCGACCGACGGGATCACGACGATCCCGTGGTCCCGCAGTTTCGCGATCATCTCCTTCCGCGGCGCGAGCGCGAACGAAGCGACCTTCACGCCCTCGCGGATCAGCAGGTCGACGCGGGCTCCGGCGTCGGCCGCGTCGGCGCGGAGGTTCACGCCGAACGGCTTCTCCGTGCGCTTCTTGACCTCGGCGATCGCCGCTTCCAGCTCGGCGAAGGTCATCGTGGCGGAGGCGAGGATGCCCAGCGCGCCCGCTTCGGCCGTCGCCGACACCAGCCGGGGGCCGGCGACCCAGCCCATCCCGGTCTGCACGACGGGGTGCTCGACCCCGACCAGCCGGGTGAGCGCGGTCTTCACGCCGGAACTTCCTTGTCCCGCAGGTTCTTCGGGTCGATTTCGCGGATCAGCCGCAGTTCCTCATCGGTCGGCTCGCGGCTGGTTCCGGCGCCGGAGAAGTCGATCGCGAACGCGGTCGCCGCCGACACTTCTTCCCGGGTGACGCCGCGGTGCAGCGACACCGCCCTCAGCGCGTGGTCCGGGCCGCCGAAGCCGAACACCCCGAGGTTGCTCACCACCCGGTGCACGTCGTGGTACTTCTGCGCCGACGCACCGGCTTTGGCCGCGTTGTCGTACCCGACCCCCGACACGACGTCCACGCTCTCGACGAACACCCGGGTGCTGTGCCGGGGTACCCAGTAGCTGGTGCGGTGGTTGATCGTGTTGCCCGGCGCGCCCCGCACGCCCAGGAGCTGCTTCTTCGGGCGGGCGTGGTCGCCGATGGCGGAGATGTTCTGGTTGCCGTACCGGTCGATCTGGTTGGCGCCCATCACGACGTGCCGGCGGCCGTGCGGGACGATCGTGTCCAGCATCGTGCGGAACGGCTGCCAGCCCTCGACGACGCCGTCGGCGGTGACCAGGTGGGCTTCGCCGTCGGACAGCAGCAGGTCCGGCTCGAAGGTCAGCCGGGCGAGTTTGGCGCCCAGCTGCGGGACCAGGCCCATCGGGCTGGCCAGGATTTCGCCGTCGCCGCGGAAGACCTCGGCCATGGCCACCACGACGATCTCGGCCCGGGTCGCGCTCATGCCGCCTCCGCCTCGAACTTGTCCACTTCGGACAGGTACCGCGTCTCGTCCCCGGAGAGGAACCGGTCCACGAACCCCGGCCACGTGTCGAGATCCTTGGCGCAGGCCGCGTAGTGCCGCTGGAACCGCTCGTCGCGCCCGTAGTCCGGCACCGCCGTGGTGAAGTGCGCCCCGCGCGGGGACTCCACCACCCCGGCCACCGCACCGCGGTTGAGCAGCAGTGACTGCACCGGCCCGCCGGAGGTCAGCTCGGCCGTCTCCACCACCTTTTCCACCGACACGAAGCACCGTTCGGCCGCCAAGGCGAACAACTGGTCGAAGTACGGGTCGGGGCCGAGGTACTGGGCGTTGCCGCGGGCGTCGGCCCGGTTGAGGTGGACCAGCGCCACGTCGAGGTGCTGCGCGGGGACCGCGACCAGCTCTTCGCCGTCGTCGTAGGGCGAACGCACGGTGCGCAGCCGCGGGTTGGCACGCATGACTTCGGACCCGAGTCCCGCCCGGGTGGGCAGGAACGGCAGCCGCTGCATCGCCGCCGACAGGGCCGTGCCGAACATGCCCTCGTCGTACTCGGTCACCTCGATCGCCCCGGTCTCGCGAGCGCGGCCGAACCACGGGTCGTACGGGATCGAATCCAGCGTGACGAACCCGAACACGACTCGCTTGACCTTGCCCGCCGCACACAGCAGGCCGACGTCCGGGCCGCCGTAGGAGACGACGGTCAGGTCCTTCACCGGCGTGCGGAGGATGGCGCGGACCAGGGCCATCGGCTTGCGCCGGGAACCCCAGCCGCCGATCCCGATGGTCATGCCGTCCTTCAGCTCGCCCGCCACCTCGTCGACGGTCATGCGCTTATCGGCCATTCAAGAACTCCTCGCGAGCCTCATCGGACGCGCCGAGCAGGTTGAGTTCGAAGGTGAACCCCTGCTCGAAGCGGTAGCTGCGGTGCACCTGCTGGGTGTCGATCCCGTTCAACGCCTCTTTCGCCGCCCGGATCACCCGCGGATCCTTCTTCGCGATGTCCCGCGCGACTTCCAGGGCCGTCTCGTCGAGATCCGCCCGCGGCACCACCTGGTAGACCGACCCGTGCGCGTGCAGTTCGGCGGCGGTGATCTTGCGGGCCGTGAAGTACAGCGTGCGCATCAAATGCTGCGGCACCAGCCGGGCGAGGTGCGTGGCCGCCCCGAGTGCACCCCGTTCGACCTCCGGCACCCCGAACGTCGCCTCTTCCGAAGCCACGATCACGTCGGCGTTGCCGACCAAGCCGATCCCGCCGCCGAGACAGAACCCGTGCACCGCGGCGACCACCGGAACTTCGCAGTCGTAGACGGCACCGAAAGCCGCATAGCAGCCGCGGTTCGCGCCGACCAGGGCGTCATAGCCTTCGCTGCGCTGGATCTCCTTGATGTCCACGCCCGCGTTGAACCCGCGGCCTTCCGCGCGCAGGATCACGACGTGCACGTCCGGGTCGCGGCCGGCCTGGGTGATCGCGTCGGCGAGGTCGAACCAGCCTTGGACCGGCAGCGCGTTCACCGGCGGGAAATCGACGGTGACGACCTCGATGTGCCCGTCGCGTTTCGTGAGGATGCCCATCAGCTCGCTCCGTAGACGGGTTCGGGCTCGGGCGCCTGCTCGAGCAGGTCCTTCACCACCGGGCCCAGCTCGGCCGGGTCCCACCGCTTCCCCTTGTCCACGACCGGGCCGTGCCGCCACGCCTGGGCCAGCGAAACCTTGCCGCCCTCGACCTCGAACACCCGCCCGGTGACGTGCCCGGACTCCTCGCTGCCCAGCCACACGACCAGGGGCGAGACGTTCTCCGGCGCCATCGCGTCGAAACCTTCGTCCGGCCGGGCCATCGACGCGAAGACGCCTTCGGTCATCCGGGTGCGGGCGGCCGGCGCGATCGCGTTCACGGCGATGCCGTACCGCGCCAGCTCCGCGGCGGCCACCACGGTCAGCCCGGCGATCCCGGCCTTCGCGGCCGAGTAGTTCCCCTGCCCGACGCTGCCGAGCAGCCCGGCACCGGAACTCGTGTTGATCACCCGGGCACTCGGCGTCCGGCCCGCTTTGGCTTCGGCGCGCCAATGCTCCGCCGCGTGCCGCAACGGCGCGAAATGGCCCTTGAGGTGCACTCGGATCACCGCGTCCCACTCGTCCTCGGCGAGGTTGACCAGCATCCGGTCCCGGAGGAAGCCCGCGTTGTTCACCAGTACGTCCAGGCGCCCGAAGTGCTCGACGGCCGTGCCGATCAGTTCGCGCGCCCCGGCCCAATCGGCCACGTCGGAAGTGTTCGCCACCGCCCGCTCACCGATGGCCTCGACGACTTCCGCGGCCGCGTCGGCGTCCACGTCGTTCACCACCACCGACGCCCCTTCGGCCGCGAACGCCAAGGCGTGCGCCCGCCCGATGCCCCGCCCGGCACCGGTCACCACGACCACCCGGCCCTGGCACAACCCGCTCACGAATCCTCCCGATGGTTGACGTCGGCCGCGGCGAGGAACGCCGGGACCTCACCTCCGCCGTGCACGCGCAGCGTCGCGCCGGAAACGTAGGAAGCCAGCCCGGAAGCCAGGAACGCGGCGCAGTGCCCCACCTCTTCGGGCTCGGCCAGCCGGCCCAGCGGCACCGTCTTCCCCACCGCCTCGACCGCCGCCTCACTCCCGTAGTGCAGGTGCGCCTGCTCGGTCCGCACCATCCCGACGTCGAGCGCATTGACCCGGACTTTCGGCGCCCACTCCACCGCCAGGCTCGCCGTCAGGTTGTCCAGCCCGGCCTTCGCGGCGCCGTAAGCCGCGGTTCCCGGCGAGGGACGGCTGCCGCTGACGCTGGAGATCATCACGATCGAACCGCCGGTTTCCTGCCGCTGCATCACGGCGTTGGCGTGCTGTGCGACCAGCAGCGGAGCCAGCAGGTTCAGCTGGACGACCTTCTCGTGCAGGCGCGGCGACGCCTCCGCGGCCGACACATACGGCGCCCCACCCGCGTTGTTGACCACCACGTCCAGGCGTCCGTGCCGCTCGATGATCCCCTCGACCAGCGAGGCGACCTGCGCCTCGTCGCGGACATCGCACGCGACGAACTCCGCCGGGGTCGGCGCCTCCCGCCGCGCGCACACCACGACCCGGGCACCGTGCGCGAGGAACACGTCGGCGATGCCCCGGCCGACGCCGCGGACGCCTCCGGTGACCAGGACCACCGTCCCGGCCAGGCCCAGCTCCGTCTTCACCGGCACACCACCTTCCGTCCCCAAAACTAGAACATGTTCTCGCTGGGGACAAGGTCGGGAGGCGAGCCGGGAAGCCTCCTACTCCTCGGGCGGGGAGAACTCGTTCCGGGCGATCCGCAGCCCGGAGGCACGCAGCGCGGCCTGCATGGCGAACCGGGCGTCGGGATCGTCGAGGCGAGCACCGAAGGCCTGCTTCAGCTGGCGCACGCGGTAGCGGACCGTCTGCGGGTGCACCGAGAGGTCGACCGCGATCTTCTCGGAGTTGCCGCCGTTCTGCAGCCAGGACAGCAGGGTCTCGCCCAGCCGGCGGCGCGTCCGCTCCGGGAACTGCCCGAGCGGGGCCAGCTCCTGCCGGGCGACCTGCTCGGCCAGCGGCGAGTCCGACAGCAGCCACAGGTCCGTCAGGTGGTCGGTGCACCACGTCACCGGCGTGTCCGGAAGCGATCCGTCCGCCACCAGCCGCAACGCCGTCCGCGCCCAGCGCAGCGAATGCGCCGCCGCGCCGAGGTCGGTCGGCGGCCCGACCGCGACGCGCGTGCCGAGCCGGGTCAGGGCCCGCGCGTCCACCGGGGCGGGGAGCAGCAGGTAGGGCTGCGGGGGATCGAGGTCGGCGAGGACGTCGGAGCCCCACGTGGTGCTCACGGTCGTTTCGGCGGCGACCGCCGCCACCTCGCGGGGCACCGGCCAGCCCGCCGCGTCCGCGAGTTCGGCGAGGACGGCGTCCGGGATGGTGCCCGGCCCGGTCAGCAGGCGCAGCAGCCGCCGGCGCAGGCCCGACCGCGTGCCCTCGATCTCCGCCCACGCCTCGCGGTGCCCCCGGCTCGACATCCGGGCGAGCTCGTCGGCGTAGCCGAAGAGCATCTCGGCCAGCTGCGCCATCACCGCGGAGGACAGCCGGTGCCGCCGGCCCAGCCGCATGATCCAGCGCCAGCCGACCCGGGTGCCGACGCGGTAGGCCGCCTGCAGGTCGTCGAGGGTGCGTCCCTCGCGCGCCTCCCCCGCGCCGAGCCGGCGGCACGTCTCGAACAACCGGTCGCGGGAGGCCAGCGGATCCTCGACCAGGTCCACGAAGAGCTCGACGGCGCACTCGACGCCGTGCCGGGTCCTGCGCCCGTAGGAGCCGTCCCCCGTCCGGGCGTAGACGGGGACCGCCCGCAGGATCTCCCGGACGATCCCGTCCACGAGTGCCGGGAGCGCCGGACGCATCAGGGCGGCCAGCTCTTTCCGCCGGACAACTTCTTCGACGGCATCGCGGGGAGCCGGGACGGGTTGCCGAGCACTGTCGCGGGGCACCAGGGTTCCTCCACCGGAAGGCGGCGACGGACCTTGCTTTACCGGACAGTAAAGCAAGGAGTCCGTACAGTACACCTCCATGAGCCGGCAGAGTCCTCCTGATCGATCCAGCGCTCGCCGCAGCCCGGCCGCCCGGCCCACCGACGACGAGCTGCTCGACGCCGCCCGCGCCGTGTTCGCCGAGCGGGGCTACGCCCAGGCCACGATGGGCCTGATCGCCGACCGCGCCGATTCCACCAAGCCCACCCTCTACGCGCATTTCGGCGACAAGGCCGCCCTTTTCCGCACCACGGTCCGCCGGGAGGTCGCCGCGTTGCGCGCCTGGGTGATCAGCGCGTACGAAACGGCGAACGCGCGCCCCCTCGAAGAGCGCGTCCGGCTCTCGGTGATGGCCATGTTCGGCTACGCCGGCGCCCACCCGGAAAGCTTCCGGCTGCTGTTCGACTCGGCCGTCGACGAGATGTCGAACGAGCGCCGCGCGCTGGCCGACTCCATCGCCACCCACGTGATCGGGCAGGTGCGCGACCACCTGCGCACGCACGGGCGCCCGGCCGGCCCCGGCGCGGACCTGCTCGGCGAGATGATGGTCGGCCTGGTCGGGCGGGCCGCGATGCACGTGTCCCACTCCCCCGGCCTCGACCCGATCGCCGCCGGGGAACTGGCCACCGGGTTCGTCATGGCCGCGCTGCGCGGGCTGGATCCGGCGCTGCTGGACCGCCTCGACACCCCGCGCCCGGCCGGGCAGTGCGCCACCTGAGCGTCCACATCGGACCGTTTGTCACCGGCTGAACAATTCCCGGCGTTCCGGGGAACCACCTCTTGCCGGGTCCGGCAACCACTGCGACGCTGCGAATCACCGCAAGCGACGCACGCATTTCCGTCCCCCACGGAAAGCGCTTGCCGACCCCTTTTCCCACAACGAGGTGTGATCAGCCATGATTCGCGTCCCCAAGAAACGCCTGTTTTCCGCCGCGGCCGCCGTCGGATTCGCCGTCGCCGGGCTCACCGTGGCCGCCGCGCCCGCCGCTTCGGCGGCGCCGTGCACCGACATCGACGTCCCGGTGGCCCGCGGCACCGGCGAACCCGGCACGCTGGGCCTCATCGTCGGCGACCCGGTGTTCTCGGCCGTGCAGAACCGGTTGCGCCCGCGGTCGGTGAGCAGCTACCGCGTCGACTACCCGGCCGACCTCGGCCAGCCGGCCTCGGTGCAGAAGGGCAACACCGACCTGGTCGACCACGTGCGGACGCAGGCCGCGGCCTGCCCGTCGCAGCGGTTCGTCCTCGTCGGCTACTCCCAGGGCGCCAACGTCGTCGACAACTCGATCGGCATCAGCAGCGCCGGCGCGGTCGTCGGCGGCCCGATCGCCGCGACCATCCCGGCGGACCTGGCGCCCCGGATCGCGGCGATCCTGTTGTTCGGCAACCCGATCCGCGCGATCGGCCGCTCGGTCACCGGCACCTACCAGAGCCGCACCAAGGACTACTGCGCCCTGGGCGACCCGATCTGCCAGGCGGGCGGCTTCAACATCCTGGCCCACCTGAGCTACGGCGGCGACGCCAACGACGCGGCCGCCTTCGCCGCGGGCAAGGTCTGACGGAACGCGGGTGGCCGCCTCGGATCCCCCCGAGGTGGCCACCCGGATTCCCTCAGCAGTTCGCCGGAGCCGGATCCCCGTTGAACCGCTTCACGATCCACTGGTGCGCGTCGGCGTTGCCGGCGAGGATGCCGCTGGCGTGGTCGGCCAGGTAGGTGGTCCACTGCTCGCGCACCCCGGCCGCGCAGTACGCCCGGTGCAGCGTTTCCGCCTGCGGGGTGTTGACGATTTCGTCGATGCTCGCGTGGTACTGGAACACCGGCACCCGCGGCGGGTGGGCGCCCAGCTTGTTCTGCGCCAGCCGCGCCTGCCACACCGGGGTGTCCAGCGGGTTCGACGTCGTGTAGTCGCTGATCTTCTTGAACGGATAGTTCAGCAGCAGTTCCGCGACGCACGCGTTCTTCTTGGCGTCACCCAATTGCTGCCGGCCGGTGTCGTTGAGGAAGGAATCGAGCCGCAGATCCGGGTACGCGGCGTCGAGCCCGACCGCGGCGAAGGCCAGGAACCCGAAGCCGAGGTACCCGTCGAGGCCCTTCGCGACTTCGGTCAGGTCCGCCGGCACCCCGCCCGCGACGACGCCGACGACGTTCAGCTCCGGCGCGTACGCGGGCTGCTTCTCCCCGGCCCACATCGATCCACCGCCGCCCTGCGAATAGCCCTGGAAGATCACCTTGGCGCTCTTCGAAAGCCGGGCGGACGGGAGGTCCTGCGCCGCCCGCACCGAGTCGATCACGGCGGGGCCCATGGACTGCCCGGTGATGTAGGTCGGCACGGTCGTCGGCGAGTAGCCCTCGTAGTCGGTCACCGCGACCGCGTAGCCGCTGGACAGCGAGTCGTTGATGGCGGGCTGGTCGTACAGCGTGCCGCGTTCCATCGCCTTGGACGCCGTGCACTTGAACGCCGGGCCCTGCGTGCCGACCGCGTAACCGACGATCGGCGCCTTCGCCGGGTCCACGCCCTTCGGCACGAGGATGGTCCCGGTCACCGCGTTCCGGTTCCCGAGCGCGTTGGTCGACAGGTACATCACCTGCCAGGCGTCCGCGTTCAGCGCGTTCAGCAGCGGCACGGTGGGCCGCCAGCGGATGACGTCACCGGGTTTCCCGGCCGGCAGCGGGGACGGCGGGGTGTAGAAGGAGTCGTCGAACGGCCCGGGCAGCAGCGGCGCCGCCCCGGCGGGCGCACTCGCCACCGCGACACCCAGCGCCACCAGGCAGCAGGTCAGGAGCGCCGAAAGCACAGCGCGACATCGGGCAGGCTTCACCACAACCTCCATCGGGGAAAGGGGACTGCGCTCAGGCCGGGAGACCCAGCGCGCCGGCCAGCACCGGCCAGGACTGGTGCAGGGCCCGCTGCCAGTACGGCCAGCTGTGGGTGCCGGCCCCGTAGTAGTCGACGGTCACCGGGATGCCGGCGGTCCGCAGGCGGTCGGTGAAGCTGCGGGACGACATCTCCGCCGTCGACTCCAGGAAGTCCGCCTGGTTCGGCGGGTCGAGCGGCCCGGTCTGCCCGTTGCCGCAGGAGACGTAGAGCGCGGTGCCGCGCAGCTGGTCGATGTGGTCGTACGGGTTGTTGGCCGTCCAGATCGTCTTCAGGCCGAACGCGTCGCCCCAGAGGTCGAGGTAGTTGAAGAACCCGCCGCGCGCCAGGATGCCGATGATCCAGACCGGCAGCCCCGGGTACAGCGTGTTCGGCACCCCGCTGTAGGACGCGGCCGCGCCGAACATCCCCGGGTGCTTGAAGGCGTACGCCATCGCGCCGTACCCGCCGATCGACAGCCCGGCCACCGCCCGGCGCGTGCCGCCGCGGTAGCCGCGCTCGACGATCTGGCGCACTTCGGCGGTGTGGAAGGTGTCCCAGTCAGGGGTGTTCCGGAGACCGAAGTTCCACCACTTCGTGTACATCCCGGCCGCCCCGTCGGTCGGCATCACGACCAGCGCGTCCTTGGTCGCGGTGAACGCCTTGACGTCGGTGAACTGGTCCCACGAGCGGTAGTCGACCGGCTCGCAGCAGCCGTGCAGCAGGAACAGCACGGGCCAGGTCCGCGTCGGCTGCGCCGCCCACCCGGACGGCACGATCAGCCGCACCATCCCGGTGGTGCCCAGGGCGGGCGAGCTGATCTGCAGGTCGACCGTCCGGGCGTCCACCCAGGTCTCCTGGACGACCTTCGCGCCGTCGTCGGCCACGGCCGGGCTCGCCTGTGCGGGTGCCACGGCACCGGCGAGCAGGAGGACGACGGACAGCGCCAGCAAGGCGATCCGCTTCATAGAGGCTCCTCAAAGGGGGATGTTTCCGTGTTTCCGGGCCGGCAGGCTCTGGCGTTTGGTGCGCAGCATCCGCAGGGCCCGCGCCACCTGGAGGCGGGTCTGCGACGGCGTGACGACCTGGTCGACGTACCCGCGTTCGGCCGCCAGGTACGGGCCGCCGTGGCGCTTGCGGTACTCGTCGGTGAGCCGGCGGCGGGCCGGCTCCCGCTCCTCCGGCGGCAGCCCGGCCAGCTCGCGCCGGTAGAGCACCCGCACCGCGCCTTCGGCGCCCATCACCGCGATCTCCGCGGTGGGCCAGGCCAGCACGACGTCGGCGCCGAGGTGCTTGGAGCCCATCACCGCGTAGCCGCCGCCGTAGGCCTTGCGGACCACGACGGTCACCTTCGGCACGGTCGCTTCGGAGTAGGCGTAGATCAGCTTGGCACCGCGGCGGATGATCCCGCCGCGTTCCTGGCCGGTGCCCGGCAGGTAGCCGGGGACGTCGGCCAGGGTGAGCAGCGGGATCGAAAACGCGTCGCAGAAGCGCACGAACCGGGCGGCCTTCTCCGACGCGTCGATGTCGAGCACGCCGGCCTGGTGCCGCGGCTGGTTGGCGACGACCCCGACGGTGTGGCCCTGCACCCGCCCGAACCCGCAGAGCATGTTGGCCGCGAAGCCGCTGTGCACCTCGGTGAACTCGCCGTCGTCGACCAGCGCGGCGATCAGCTCGGTCATGTCGTAGGTCTGGTGCGGCGAGTCGGGCACCAGCCGGTCGAGCGCGAGGTCGGCGGCGGTGAGGCCGGCGCTGGTGTCGTCGGCGTACGCGGGCGCGGGGTCGAGGTTGTTCGCGGGCAGGTACCCGAGCAGCGTCTGCACCCAGTCGACGGCGTCCTGTTCGTCGACCGCCCGGTGGTGGGCGTTGCCGGCGACCTCGCTCTGCACGGCCGCCCCGCCGAGTTCCTGCGCGGTGACGTGCTCCCCGGTGACGGCCTGCACGACGTCCGGGCCGGTGACGAACATGTGCGAGGTGTCGTCGACCATCACGGTGAAGTCGGTCATCGCCGGCGCGTAGACGGCACCGCCGGCGCACGGGCCCATGATCATCGAGATCTGCGGGATGACCCCGGAGGCGTGCGCGGTGCGGCGCCCGAGTTCGGCGTAGTAGGCCAGCGAGACGACGCCTTCCTGGATCCGCGCGCCGCCGGAGTCGTTGATCCCGACGACCGGGCAGCCGATCGTCATGGCCAGGTCCATCAGCTTGAGCACCTTCTCGCCGGAGACCTCGCCGAGGCTGCCGCCGAAGACGCTGAAGTCCTGGGAGAACACGCAGATCTGCCGCCCGTCGACGGTGCCGTGCCCGGTGACGACGCCGTCGCCCCACGGCCGGTTCGTGTCCATCCCGAACTCGCCGCACCGGTGCCGCGCGAACTGGTCGGCCTCCACGAAGGACCCGGGGTCCAGCAGCAGCGCGATCCGCTCGCGCGCGGTCAGCTTCCCCTTGGCGTGCTGCCGGTCGACGGCCTTCTTTTCGGCGATCCGGACGGCTTCGTCCTGCCGGGCGGCGAGATCGGCGATCCGGAACGCGGTGGTCGGGGTGAGCTCGTCCATCACCGCACCACCGCCCCGAGCCGTTCGGCCAGCACCGCCACGTGCGGTGGATCGATCATGGACACGTGATCACCGGGAACCCGGACGACTTCGAGGTCACGGCAGTGCTCGTCCCACCCGAGGGCGTCGTCGGCGCGCAGGTACCGCGGGTCCAGTGCGGTGGTGAGCGGGTGCGGTTCCTGCGCGCGCAGCAGGACCACACGCCCGTCGTAGCTTTGCGGCGTGTACCGCTCGGCCACCCGGGCGTCCACATAGGACTCGTATTGGTGCTTGAGGACGCCGGCGCCCATTTCCGGCACCTGCTCGGTGAGCTTGGCCATGACCCGGTGGATCTGGGCGTCTTCGTCGAGCTCCGCCAGTTCCTCGCGGGGCACCTCGAACGGGACGCCGTAGGTCCGGGAAATGTGGTCGGCGAACCGGTCGAAGCGGTCCAGGAGCTGGTCGGCCGGGGCGCCGGTGGCGGGCAGCGGCAGGACGGTGTCGATGAGGAAGACGAGTTCGGCGCCGTTCAGCCGACGCGCGGTCTCGTAGGCGAGGCAGCCGCCGAACGACCAGCCGCCCAGCCGGTAGGGGCCGTGGGGCTGGATGTCCCGGATCAGTTCGGCGTACCGGGCGGCTTTGCCTTCGACGGTCTGCTCGTCGTCGAGGCGTTCGAAAGCGTAGACGGGCCGGCCTTCGGGGAGTAGCCGGGCGAGTTCGCGGTAGACGCTCGCGGTGCCGCCGGCGGGGTGGAAGAGGAAGACGGGCTCGTCGCCGACGCCGTCCCGGAGGAGCCGCACCGGGCCGCCGCCGTGGCCTTCGAGCTCGGCGCGCAGGAGATCGGCCATCGCGGCGATGGTGGGCGTGGCGAAGAGCCGGTCTTCGCCGGGGACGTCGGTGAGGTGTTCGGCGAAGGCGGCCCTGAGCTGCCGGGCCTGGGCGGGGTCGCCGCCGAAGCGGTCGTGGACGCCCGGTTCGGGACCGCCGAGGACGGCTCGCCAGTGCCGGGCCACCCACCGCTCGGCGGGATCCCGCGGCCCGGTGACGACCGGCGCGGCAGCCGGCGCAGCCGCCCCGAAGCCCGCTTCCTCGGCCAGATGCGCGGCAAGCTCCGCCAAGCTGGCTCCCCGCAGCAACAGCGGAATCGGCAACGGCACCCCGAAGTCCCGCTCCACCGCGCCGCGAGCCCGCATCGCCGAGAGCGAATCCAGCCCCAGCCGCGTGAGCGGTACCGTCCGGTCGACCTCCGCCAACCCCAGCAGGTCCGCGATCAACCCCGCCAAGTGCGCGGCGATCGCCTCGCGGGCCGCCTCCGGGGTGGCCGAGCGCAGTGCGTCCAGACCGTCCCAAGTGGACGTTGAGGCCCCCGGCGAGAAGAGCGCGAAGAACGGCCGCTCCCCCAGCCGCGGGAACAGCTCCAGCACCGTTCCCGAGTCCACCCGGGCCACCCCGGTCGCCGCCCGGTCCCGCGCCAGCACGAATTCCAGGGCCGACAGCGCTTCCTCGGTGCCGAGCGGCTCCAGCACCGGGTTGGCCGACCCGGCCGCCGCACCGACCTCGCCCCACGCGCCCCAGCCGATCGTCGCCGCCGGGAGCCCCTGGGCGCGGCGCCAGCCGACGAGCGCATCGGCCCACGCGTTCGCCGTCGCGTACGCGGCCTGGCCCGGTGATCCGAACAATGCCGCCGCCGAGGAGTACACCAGCCACCAGTCGAGGTCGTGCCCCGCCGTCGCCTCGTGCAGCCGCCACGCGCCCAGCGCCTTCGGCCGCCAGACCGCGTCGAGCGCGTCGCCGTCGAGGCTGATCGCGGCGCCGTCGGCCAGGACACCGGCAGCGTGCAGCACCCCGCGAAGCGGCACGCCTCCTTCGACGGCCGCCGCGACCAGGCTTTCGGCCGTGCCCGGGGCGGCGATGTCGCCGGGCACCACGCGGACGTCGAGGCCCAGCCCGGGATCGGCGGCGTGCCTGCTGTTCAGCACCAGCCGTGTCGCGCCGCGCGCGGCCAGCCATCGCGCCGCGGCCAGGCCCAGGCCGCCGAGGCCGCCGGTGATGATGTAGGCGCCGTCGCGGACCGGCTCGCGCACCGGGTCGCCGAGGGCAGGACGGCTCAGCCGCCGCGTGTACCGGACGCCGTGGCGCCAGGCGACTTCGTCGTCCGGCCCGTCCGCGCGGACCTCGTCCCGCAGCCGGTCCAGCCCGTCGACGTGGCTCACCCGCAGTTCGGGGTGCTCGAAGGCGAGCACGCGCACGAGCCCGCGCAGCGCGGCCAACGCCGGATCGCCCCGCTCGCCGGGCTCGATGGCGTGCGCTCCGGAACTCACCAGCCACAACCTGGGCGTGACGGGCAGTTCGGCCAGCTCGGCGACGACCCCGGCCAAGGTCTCGACCAGCCGCGCCCCGCGCGCCGGATCGGGCTCCGCCGCGGCGCCGAGCAGGGCGAGCACCGCGGCCGGCTCGCCGTCACGCAACAGTTTCGCGAGCTCGGCCCGATCGCCGAGGCGGGCGGTCCGGACGTCTTCGCCCGCGAACTCGCGATCGTCGTCCGAAAGCACGATCCAGCGCTGCCCGCGGGGGCGCCCCCCGTTTTCCACTCTACCGGCCGGCACCGACAATTCCGGGGCGGCGGGCAGCGGCGTCGGTTGCCACGCCGCCTCGAACAGCAGCCGGGCCATGGCCGCGTCGCGGTAGGGGCGGCAGTAGACGTCGCGGAATTCGACCAGGACGACGTCGCCGGCGTCGACCAGCTGGACGCTGCCGAGCACGCCGTCGCCCGACTCTTTCAGCACCGCGTCCACCCGCATGCCGCGGCCGGGGTCGCCGGCGACCACCACCTCCCCCACGCTGAGCGGCAGGTAGAGCGCGTCCGCCTCGCCGACGGCCGCGGCCAGCGCGTGCAGGCAGGCGTCGGCGAGCGCGGGGTGCAGCACGTACGCGGGATGACCGGTGTCCGGCTGCGCGATCGACGCCGACGCGCGCCCGGGCGCGGCGGTCACCCTGCGCAGGCCGCGGAACGCCGGGCCGTAGGACTGCCCCAGCTCGGCCAGCGCCCGGTAGACGTCGACCGGCTCCCCGGCGGTTTCCCCGAACGGTGCCGACGGCGTGCCGCCGGTGCCGATCTGCGCGGTCGCGTGCCGGGTCCACTGTCCGGTTCTCGTGTGGACACTCAGCTCGCTGCCGCGGAGCGTCGTGGTCACCTCGGTGTGGTCGCCGAGCGGGAGGACTTCCTGCAGTTCGAGGTCCTGGACGCGGCCGCCCGGACCGGCCGCGGCGAGCGCGAGTTCGAGGAAACCGGTGGCCGGGAACACCGGGACGTCCCGGACGGTGTGGTCGGCCAGCCACGGCAACGCGGCCGTGCCGACGTCGCCGCGCCACAGGTGCCCGCCGCCGGGGTCCTCGATGTGCACGCCGAGCAGCGGGTGGGCGCCGGCGGCGCGGACGGTCCGGCGCGGCCAGAAGCGCTCGTGCCGCCAGACCGGACCGGGCAGCTCGACCGGCGGCGTCTGCGGCCGGGCGGCCAGCACGCCGGGGTGGCCGAGGACGTGCAGCCGGGCCAGGCTGGTCAGGAACGCCGTCCGCTCGTCGATCCGTCGGCTCCCCGAGGGCAGGCCGAAGACGCCGGACTGCTCGAGCGCGGCCAGGGCCACGGGGTGCGGCGAGATTTCGACGAAGACGGTGTGCCCGTCGGCGGCCGCCGCGGCGACGGCCTGGCTGAACCGCACCGGGCGGCGCAGGTTCGCCGCCCAGTATTCGACGTCGAAGGCGGGCGGCTCGTCGTGAACACTGCTGTAGCACCGGACTTTCGGTGTTGCGGGGGTCAGCCCCGCCACCGCTTCGCGGAACGGGCCGAGCACCGGCTCGACGGCCGCGGAGTGCCCGGCGCCCCCGACCGGGAGCCGCCGGGCGAGCCGGCCGAGGCCTTCGGCGTGCGCGACCACGGCTTCGACGTCGTCGGCGGCCCCGCTGATCGTGCACTGGGTGGGCGAGGCGTAGACGGCGATGGTGATGTCGGGGAATTCGGCGAGCTCGGCGGCCGTGAGTTCGACGACGGCCATCGCCCCGCCACCGCGCTCGTCGAGTTCGGCGAGCAGCCGCGCCCGGGCGGCCATGACCTTCAGGCCGTCGGCAACGTCGAGCGCCCCGGCCACGACGGCCGCGGCCACCTCACCCATCGAGTGCCCGAGCACGGCGGCGGGCACGACCTGGTGCGCCCGCCAGAGAGCGGCCAGGGCGAGTTGCACGCCGAACAGGGCGAGCTGGGTCGCGGCGAGGTCGGGCAGGTCGTGCTCGAGCGCTTCGCACAGCGAGAACCCGGCTTCGGCGCGGAAAACCGGGTCGAGTGCCTCGATCTCGCCCCGGAACGCCGGTTCGGCGCGAAGAAGCTGACGTCCCATCCCGGACCACTGCGAGCCATAGCCGGAGAAGACGAAGACCACGCCAATGTCACCCGAGCTCGCACCCGCCTCGAAACGCCCCAATGTGGCGTTGGGTGCGTCAGACGCACCGAACGCCACATTGGGTGCATCTGACGCACCGAACGCCACATTGGGGCG